>JAAZGU010000207.1 GCA_012511085.1 Erysipelothrix sp.
GTGAATTCCTTTGCCAATGAAATTGATGTTGGTTATCCCGGAACCTTACCTTCATTAAATCAAGAAGCAGTTCGGTTATCCTTGATGGCCTGTTTAATCACAGATTGTGAGATTGATCGACTCATGCGCTTTGATCGTAAAAACTACTTTTACTCAGACTTGCCCAAAGGTTATCAAATCACGCAACAATTTTATCCGATTGGGAAAAACGGAAAAGTTACCATTGACGTTGAAAATCAAACCAAGGTGATTGGTATTGAGCGCATTCATATGGAAGAAGATACTGCTAAACAATTCCATGAAGGTGATGGCACGCTCATTGATTACAATCGTGCCGGCAATCCTTTGATTGAGATTGTCAGTAAACCAGAGATTCATAGTGCTAAGGAAGCACGTGCCTATGTTGAAACGCTCCAAAACATGTTGTTGTTTGCTGGGATATCGGATGTGAAAATGGAAGCTGGTTCCTTGCGCTGTGATGTGAATGTCTCACTTAAGGACAAGGGCAGTGATGAGTTAGGTACCAAGGTTGAAATTAAAAACTTGAATTCGATTGCAAACATTGAACGTGCGATTGACGTTGAAATCAAACGTCAAAATGAAATTTTAGACCGTAATGAAACAGTCATCTCACAAACGCGTCGTTTTGATGAAAGTTTAAGAACCACGGTTTTAATGCGCGATAAAGATGATGTGGTGGATTATCGTTATTTTCCTGAACCAAATATCTTACCTACTATCATTGATGATGCTTTGTATGAACAAGCTAAGCAAGCCATTCCTTTGATGCCGGCTCAAAAACTTGAACAACTTATTGATGAACATCAGCTTAAAGCGGTGGATGCAAAGATTTTGATTAACAATAAGCCACTGCTTGATTATTTTGATCAAATTATGAAGCAAAGTAAATATCCAATTCAAGTAGGCAATGCCTTAATTTCAGATGTGCTTGCCCTGGATGTCAAAGAAGATTATCATAAGGTGATTGAACCTGAAGCTTTTGCGGATTACATTGATTTAATTGTGAGCAACACCATTAATTCCAAGCAAGCAAAAACAGTTTTTGAACACATGTTGAAACAAGAAAAACCAAAACAAATTATCAAAGATTTGGACATGAGCGTTGTTTCAGATACAGGTGCCTTATTAGCCTGGGTTTTAGAAGCGATTGAAAATAACCCGCAATCAGTTATCGATTTTAAAAACGGAAAAGATAGGGCGGTTGGATTCTTAGTGGGACAAGTTATGAAATTGTCAAAAGGCAAAGCTGATCCCAAACTCGTTAATGAACTTGTACGCGCAGAATTAATGAAAAAGTAGTTTTTAAACGCATTTTAGGGTAAAATGTGTGTGTTAGGAGAGCAGTATGGCAAAAAAAGTTTCAAATAGAACAAAAAGAACATCCATTCATTGGCCTACGATTGTTTTAATTGTCAGTGTGGTGTTGTTATTAATTCCCACGATTGCGATTGGTATGATGTTGTTGGATGCTTTTGAAGGAACCGGAAGCAGTCAACACGGGAATCGTTTTACTAATGAGCGTCAATATGAAATCACTGATGCGCAAGTTAAAGATATCGAAACACGTATCGATGGCATTGACGGTGTTGTGAAGGTACAAGTGAACTTAAAGAGTGCAACGCTTCGTGTCAATGCATTAGTGAATGAAAGTCACAGCAAAGCGCAAGTGGAAACCCTTGTGGAACGGCTTGTAAGTGATGTTTTTGCGGTTGTTGCAATGGACAAGTATTTCAGTGAGATCAATGGTGCCAAACAATACGATTTGGAAGTGCATGCCTATAACAACAATAACCCTGACGATGCTTCTTTTATTTATTATATTGCGAATAAAAATGCGGTCATGGAAGATGTTGCAATCCAACTTGTCAGCGATCCTAAAAATGAAGGGTTTGTAAGAGATTTGTACGACAAATTGTATAATCAACCAGATGTAGAAGATGAAGAAGAAAATGATGACTAAGGAGCAAGGCTCCTTTTTTACTAAAAATCAAGTGCTGGAAGTTGCGTGCACGGACATGAACGTCAATGGCTATGGCGTTGCCCGCGTTGATGGTTTTGTCATCTTCACAAAAGGATTGTTGCTTCATGAAATAGCGAAGGTAAAGTTAGTGAAGGTGTTTAAACGTTATGCTTATGCCATCATTGAAGAACTTTTGCTATTGGGTAAGTCACGCACAACACCCATCTGCAGTGTATACCCACGCTGCGGTGGCTGTAATTTAATGCACATGGATTACCAACATCAATTACAGTTTAAACAAACCAGCGTGCAACAACAGCTAGATTATCATCATGTAAAGCATGTTAAAGTTAATCAAACACTCGGCATGACGAACCCCTTCGCTTATCGAAATAAAGTGATTTGTCCGGTGAGGGTAATTAATAGTAAATTAGAAATTGGGTTTTATCGTCAACATTCACATGACATTGTGGTTTTTGATACCTGCCATGTTCAATCCAATTTACAAAATAAAATCATTGAAAGCATCAAAGCCTTTCAACATGTACCTCTATTTGAGATTGTAAAACATATTGTGCTGCGTGAGGTTTATGAGCCCTCACAAATCATGCTTGGTTTGGTTACCAATCAGACATCACATCCTCATCTACAAGAATTTTTGAAAGTCATGATCAATAATCATCCAGAAATTAAAAGTATTATTTTAAATCATAATCCTCATAAAACAAATACAATTTTTACGAGTGACAATTATGTTTTATACGGCAAAGACCATCTCATTGATCATTCTCTGGGGTTATCATTTAAATTATCGCTGCAATCCTTTTTCCAAGTCAACACGGAAATGATGCAGGTGCTTTATCAAGAAGCGCTCCAAGCTGCGGATATTCAACCAACCGATACAGTGTTGGATTTATATTGTGGTATTGGAACCTTAGCGCTTTTGGCGAGTCAACAAGCAAAGTATGTTTACGGCGTCGAACTTAATCCCAAGGCGATTGCAGATGCAAATGATAATGCTCAAAATAATAAGATAGAAAATGTTAAGTTTATTCAAGGGGATGTGAAAGAAGCGATGTCTTATTTTGAAACCAATGATATTGAATGCGATGTGGTGATTGTAGATCCGCCACGGGCTGGTTTGCATGAAGACATTATATCAAGCTTAAAACAATTGAAAGCAAAAAGGATTATCTATGTTTCTTGTAATCCAACAACCTTGGGTCGTGATTTAAAACTATTTGAGTCACACTATAAAATAGAAAATGTGCAACCGGTGGATATGTTTCCACAAACCTATCA
>JAAZGU010000208.1 GCA_012511085.1 Erysipelothrix sp.
AAAACATATCCGGAACACCAAGCCAATGTCAATAAATATTTAAAAGGACGTAACCAATGAAACCAGTATTGATTGGAATTGCCGGAGGCAGTGCTTCCGGAAAAACTTTGTTGTCCATGCGTCTCAAGGATGCATTTGAAAAAACAAAGTCAATTGTTATCATTCGTCAGGACGATTATTACCATGATCAAGCGCATTTAAGCATGGAAGCCCGTTTAAAGACCAATTACGACCATCCCTTTGCCTTTGATAATAAACGTTTGGTGGGTGATTTGGATCGTTTATTGCATCGCCAAAGCATTGAAAAACCCGTGTATGATTTTGTTGAATACACGCGCAGCGATAAAGTGGAAACCATTCAGCCTGCGGATGTGATTATCTTGGAAGGCTTGTTTGTGCTTGAAGATGAAATGATTCGCAACCGTTGCGATATCAAGGTGTTTGTTGATGCGCAAGCTGATATTCGTTTTATTCGCCGTTTGGTGCGTGATGTGCATCAACGGGGGCGTTCCCTTGATTCGGTTGTGGATCAATATACCAGCACCGTGCGGGTGATGCATGAACAATTCATCGAACCCAGTAAACGCTTTGCGGACATCATCGTGCCCCAAGGTGGTAAAAATGAGGTTGCTGTCGATTTGTTGACAACGAAGATTAGTAGCATCATTGAAAAAAATATGTTATAATCCATTCTCAATGAGGTAGATAAAATGACAGTTGATAAAGTATACGTTACAAAAGAAGGATTAGTTGATTTAGAAAAAGAATATGAACATCTGATTCATGTGGTGCGTAAAGAAGTCATCGAAGACTTACAAGCAGCGCGTGCGCAAGGTGATTTGAGTGAAAACGCAGACTATGATGCGGCTCGTGATCGCCAAGCGCGGGTCGAAGCACGGATTCGTGAATTGGATGTTATGCTAAATAATATCGAAATTATCGATAATAAAAAAGAAGGGCATAAAGTTGTGCGTTTGGGTTCAACTTTAGAAGTGCTTGATTTGGAAACGAACACAACAAGTGAGTACACGATTGTCGGTTCTGTAGAAGCTGACCCCCTTAACGGCCGGTTATCGAACATGACAGCTTTGGGTATGGCGCTCATGGATCATCATGAAGGGGACGTCGTCAAGGTTAACGTGGATTCACCTTACGAAGTGAAAATTGTAAAAATCAAATAATTAAGGAAAATAAACACACAAAGCTAATGGTAGTGTATGAAACTCATTCAAGGCGCATGTGTGTTTTTTATTATGTTTTTAAGCGGTTGTCAACGGATATCACCATACCGTATTGAAAAACCGACAAGTTTTCTAGTGCATGTCACGGGCGCCGTGCATAATCCCGGGGATTTTGAAATTGTGCCTTATGGGACCATGGAGGAATTATTAGAACAGGTGCAACTTCACGATGATGCCGATCTGAGTGTTTTTAATCTAAAAACCATCTTGCATCATCATGATCACATTACTATTCCTGTTCAAACCTTTGAAGCATGCATCAACATCAATCATGCCACGCATACGCAATTGATGACATTACCAAACATTGGTGAGGTCATGGCAAACCGGATTATTAATTATCGCGATACGCACGGTTTTTTTCAAAAATTAGAAGACATCATGCTTGTGAAGGGCATTAAAAATAAGACCTTTGAAAAGATCAAGGAACGCCTGTGTCTTTAAATCAAAAATTGACCATCATGTTTTTTGCCTTTTGGCTGTCTTTTTTTATAGAATCGCTTACTTTAAAGTTTTTGTTGGTGCTAGTATTCGCTCTTTATTTTCATCAGCACGTGCCGTTTCTATATTTTACGTTTGTTGCCTTGTTGTTGGTTGCTGTTTTGTTTATACATTCCCAAACATCATTTAAAGATCCATTTTGTGGGAAAGTGGTTGACCAATCAGAACAACATGTCACCTTAAAAAACAAGCATGGTCAGGTGTCTTTTTTTATGGACCATGATGTTAATTATTTTGATAAGGTTTGTGTGAGTGGGCAATTGAAGCCTTATCAATATCGCAGCAATTTCTTTACCAACCCCATTGATTTATGGGCTAAAAACAAAAAACATTTGGGTACACTTCATCGTGTAAAAATTGTTAGTCATCAAAGACAAAACAGCATCAAAGGGCGTTTGCATCGTAAGCTACAAGATCCATCGTATCATTTGGTGCATGATCTCATATTTAAAAAACTTAAAGTTCATGCCTTTCCATTATTAATGATTATTTTTTCGCTGGGGCTCCAATACAGCGCCGCCTTACAAACTTTGAACACCTTGTTTTCGCGTTTGATGTACGCCCATTCCAGTTTTTTTGTTAGTTTGGGTTTATGGCTTTTGTTTGGTCTAGTGTGGGGGTTTGATTTTATTTGGTTACGCGTAGCGTTGTTGTTTGTCTTTAATTTCTTATTTAAAGATAATATTAAAGCACGGTGTGTGAGTTACTTTATCTTGTTGAGTGTTTATCCAAACATGGCAACCAGCACTGGTTTTATATTTTTAGTGTGTTTGCATTTTTTGATACCAAAAAGGACAAGTGTGTTACGTTTTGTTGCGCTAAGTAGTTTGCAACACGTATTTTTTTATACCAGCAGTCTCGTTGGTGTTGTGTTGTTTCCTGTGCTTGTGAAACTAAGCGGTGCTTTGTTTCTTATCAGTTGGTTGGTGGTGATGCTTCCTTTTTTACTTAAACCCTACAACACTCTGTTACATGTCATCATCAACTTGTTTTCAAAGAACACTTTGAGTTTAGTTGGTTATTATCCATTTATAATGGTCATGGTGATTTTATTATTGATGAACAACGCGCTTCTTAAGCGTCCCAAATTTGCCCTATGTCTATGGGGTATGTGCGTGTACTTTGCGTATTATCCGCTGCATGATCTTGTCCTTTACTTAAATGTTGGTCAAGCTGATGCAACGCTTATCAAGCTTGCACAGGGCCAGGGTAGCATGATGTTTGATGT
>JAAZGU010000209.1 GCA_012511085.1 Erysipelothrix sp.
CCAATCAGCTTCCACTTGATGCTTCACCTTGGAAAAGCGTTCAAAAAGCAAGAGACTCACGTCGCTTTAAAGCAAGTGACATCCTTGCTGCTTGTTTTGAAAACCTTATATCATTTTCAGCTAACAATCGGTGTTTACCATCCTCTTTAATTTCTTGCATTGGCTTGTTCAATGATTTACCGGTTACGATTTTAGCCCATCAAAAAGACATCTTAAATGGCCAAAGTGGCATGCTTTTACCCAGCGACTATCGCCGCGTGGTGCGTGCCATTAAACAAGCTGAAAAATTTAAGCGGCCAATCATCACTTTGATTGATACCCCCGGTGCCGATCCATCCATGGCATCTGAATTAAAGGGGCAAGCAAGTGCCATTTCAGAAAGTTTGGCAGCCTTTGCCAACGCTAAAGTGTGTGTCATCACGATTATTTTATCGGAAGGTGGTAGCGGTGGAGCCTTAGCAATGGGCATTGGCGATGCCTTGTTGATGTTGGAGCATGCCTATTACTCAATTATTTCTCCCGAAGGATACGCCAGTATTCTACTACGCGATGCATCCAAAGCTAAGCAAGTCGCACAATCAATGAAAATCACCGCAAAAGAACTTAAAACAATGCAGATTGTTGATGCAATCATTCTTGAACAATCCTATGAAGATATCATCAGACAAATCAAGAGTTATTTAAATCATTACCTAAGTACACTCATGGCGTATGATTCGCAAACACTGGCGAAAAAACGTTATGAGAAATACCGAAACATCGCGCGATCGGATGCAAAGCACTTAATCGATCAAGGAGGTTTAGATCTTGTTGCATAATTACCTTCAAATAAAATATCCCCTCATCCAGGGTGCTATGGCTTTGATTAGTGATGCAACATTTGCAGCGCACGTTTCCAATGCCGGTACTTTGGGTGTTATCGCAACCACTAACATGAGTGTCGCTGAAGTGAAACAAGCTGTTGATTTATGTCGATCGCAAACTTCATTGCCCTTTGGAGTTAATGTCATGCTAAGCCAAGTAAATCATAAAGAAATCATTACAGCACTGCTTGCACTCCGACCGCAAGTCGTCATTTTAAGCGCAGGCAACCCAAAACCATACATTCAACATTTTAAAAAAGCCAACATCATTGTGTTAGTGGTTACCAACTCCGTGACGCTTGCTAAACATGTTGCGCAAAAGCATGCTGATATGATCATCATGGAAGGTTTTGAAGCGGGCGGCCATGTGGGTGAAATGACCACCATATCTTTGATTCCGCAAGTCGTGGATACCATTGACAACCCAACAATTGCGGCAGGTGGGATTGTTGATGCACGCACCTTCAAAGCTGCTTTAGGCCTGGGAGCTGTTGGGGCTCAAATCGGAACACGGCTGATTGCCTCGCAAGAATGCCCAGTGCATGAAAACTACAAACAAACGCTCATCAAGGCGAAGGCACATGACACAACCATTATTGGAAGAACTTTAGGCTTACCGATCCGCTGTTATAAAAATAATTTTACGCATCACATGTTGAACCTAGAAAAACAATCAATCAACAAAAAGATGTGGCAATCATTAACCACTGCGGCTTATCAGCGTGCCATTATCGATGGCGATACTGACAATGGCATGATGATGATGGGTCAAAACGTTGGCTTGATTCATAAAATCAAACCGCTGCATGATATTTTCAAAGAACTTACGAACCACAAGGAGTAATGCATGGCGAAAAAATTGGCTTTCTATTTAATGGACAAGGAACGCAATACCCAGGGATGGGATTGGATTTTTATAATCACTTCAATGACATTAAATATCTTTATAATACCTTTCTTGACCCGCACATTAAAAACCTTTGTTTTCATGGACCAAAACAAGAACTTAATAAAACACAACATGCACAAGTTGCCATCTTTATGACATCCTACGTGATTGCGACCCTTTTAAAAAAATACAAGGTGATACCAGTCATGATGGCTGGTTTAAGTCTAGGAGAGCTAACAGCACTAACCTTCGCGCAAGCATTGTCCCTGGCTGATGGGATTGCTTGTGTGACAAAACGTGGTCAAATCATGGCTGATGCACTTTGCAATCATGACTCATCCATGATGGCTGTTATCGGTCTTGAAGCATCAACAATTCAAAAGATTTGTGAAAAAACAGCCACGGTCGGCGTGTGTGAAATTGCGACCTTTAGCTACCCGGGTCAAATCGTAATCAGTGGTCACAAAAGCGCTTTGGAAATCGCAAAAGTTGAATGCTTAAAACATGGAGCCAAACGCGTTATACCTTTGAACGTCGCCGGTGCTTTTCATAGCTCACTTTTAAACGATGCAACTGTGATTTTTGAAAAAGCGCTGGCATCGATCCCATTCAAAAACAGTCAGATTCCAATTGTTTTTAATACAACCGCAACAATTGAAACAGACAACTTAAAAAACATCGTTGTCAAGCAACTGCACTCACCGATTTATTTCCAACAAAGCATTGAATTCATGATTAACCAAGGTGTCGATCACTTCATTGAAATTGGACCCGGTAATATTTTACGCGGCTATGTACGAAAAATAAATCCACAAATCGCTTGTTATAGCGTTAACACGGTCGATGACTTGCAGCGATGCGTTGATTATCTACGATAAGG
>JAAZGU010000210.1 GCA_012511085.1 Erysipelothrix sp.
GATGTCGATGCGCTGGTGACGGAGTTTGGCATTGCGATTCATCCACGCCATCAAGCGCTGATTGACACCTTGAAAGCGACTACAAGCCTACCCATTAAAACCATTAGGGAGTTGTATGACTTTGCGATCTCACTGACAGGCCAACCCAATAAAATCGCCTTTGAGGAGCGGGTGGTTGGTGTCAGTTTATACCGGGATGGCACAAAACTTGATGATTTGTATCAAATTACAGAAACAAGTGATTAAAGCGGGGATTTGAACGACTGTTTTCTTGACATACGATGCAAGTGATTCTATGATAAAGATGAAGTGTAAGTGCTTTCTAAAAGCATTTAAGAAGGGGAAATATGAAGCGACAAATTAAGATCGTGCTTGGCGTTATTGGTGCGGATGTTCATGCGGTTGGTAACAAGATTTTGAACCACGCCTATTTGCAAGCCGGTTTTTTTGTGGTTAATTTAGGAGTCATGGTTTCACAGGAAGAGTTCATCCAAGCGGCCATGGAAGTGGAAGCGGATGCGATTGTGGTTTCTTCCTTGTATGGCCATGGGGAATTGGACTGTAAAGGCCTGCGAGAAAAATGCATTGAAGCCGGTTTGGAAGACATCATTCTTTACGTGGGTGGCAACCTCGTGGTTGGTAAAGCTGACTTTAAAGCCGTGGAAGCCAAGTTTTTAGCCATGGGTTACAATCGTGTCTACCCACCCGCGAGTGATGTTGCCTTAAACATCGCTCATATTCATGCGGATGTGCGCTTATGAGTCAACCGGTCCTGTGCATTGACTTTGGGTCAACCTTCACCAAAGTTGTGGCTGTCGATGTGAGCGTGCCGCGTATTATGGCGACGGCCAGAGCCTTCACAACGATTACCACTGATATTAATGATGGTTTGGATGAAGCCATTGCCAAGATTTCAAAACAAACCAACATTTACGATTGGCCCCTGCGTTATGCATGTTCAAGTGCCGCGGGTGGTTTAAAGATGGTGGCGATTGGCTTGGTGCCAGAGCTGACCAGTGAAGCTGCCAAACGTGCGGCCCTAAGTGGCGGTGCCAAGGTTTTAAAAACCTACGGTTTTGAACTTAATCAACAAGAATGCGCTGAGATTGAACGCTTAGCACCGGATATCATCTTGTTTACCGGTGGCATTGACGGCGGCAATCAAAAAGTCGTTTTTCATAATCAGAAGATGTTGTGTCAAATCAAGCATCGTTGCCCCTTAATTTATGCAGGTAATAAAACCATCGCCGATCAAGTGCGTGTCGGTTTAAAAGATTGTGGCTGGGAAGTGTACGTTGTGGATAATGTGATGCCCGCCATCAATGAATTAAACATCGATCAAGCACGTGATACGATTCGCGATGTGTTTTTAAATCATATTATTCATGCCAAAGGTTTATCACAAATTGAGAAGACCATCGAAAACATCATGATGCCAACCCCCTCAGCGGTTTTAAAAGCTGCGGAGCTCTTGTGTGAAGGTACAACGCGGGTAAAGGGGATTGGTGAGTTGATGATTGTGGATGTCGGGGGTGCTACCACCGATGTGCACAGCGTTGCCAAAGGTGAACCAAAAACAAGC
>JAAZGU010000211.1 GCA_012511085.1 Erysipelothrix sp.
AAAAAACCGAAGACGCTAAAAAGGCTTCGTTTGATTTTGGATAAAATGTCGAATAATTTAAAATGGCTGTGTCATTATGAATATAGATAGGATCTTTCATCAAAAGCCTCCTTTGAATACCTATAATCATAACACACAGCCACTGGCTTCAACAATTAGTTTTCATAAGTGCGTGATGGTTCAATGATGAGTTCACCACTGCGAACCAATTCCACAAAGATCTTGGCTAAGCGTGGATCAAACTGAGTTCCTGCGTTACGTTCAATCTCCTCCAAGGCATAATCAACACTCAACAAGGTCTTGTAGTGACGGTTGGAAGTAATCGCATCAAAGGCATCCGCAATTCCGATGCAGCGGGCGCCAAAGGCGATGTTTTCACCGGCGACTTGGCGTGGATAGCCTTTTCCATCCCAACGCTCATGATGACCCAGCACTGCCGGGATCACATGACTAAAGGACGGTAAATATTTAATAATCGTAATTGACATGTCAACATGCATCTTCATGGTTTCATATTCATGGTCTTCAAGCTTGGAATACTTGGTTAAGATATGTTCTGGGATTCCAATCTTACCAACATCATGCAGCAAGGCAGCTTGACGAATCGTGTTCACTTCTTCGGGCGATGCGCCTGCCTTTTGGGCAATCGCACTGGCGTATTTAGCCACCCGTTGTGAGTGTCCAAAGGTGTAATGGTCTTTAGCATCAATAGCCGCCGTCAAGGCGTAGATGGTTGCCATGTTCATCTCTTCAGACTGCATGACTTGCGGCATGTCTTCACTGGCGGTTTTAGGATCAAAAATAATGGTTTTATTACGGCCGCTCTTCTTGGCTAAATCGAGGGCTTTGTTGGCTTGTTCAATGAGTTGTTTATCGTCTTTGGCCAACATCGGGCATACACTTAAACCAATTGAAATTGTCAAATGACGTGCCACTTCATCACCAGCAGCCATCGACATGTTTTCAACGCGCATGCGAATCTTCTCTGCCATTTCATAAGCAAAGTAGGTGTCTGTCTGATCCAATAAAATCGCAAACATGTCGCCACCATAGCGAATGAGAATGCCCATGGACCCGCAGACAAACTGGATGGCTTCCGCAATCTTAATAAGAGCCCGGTCCCCCGCTTGGTTACCGTAAATGTCATTAAACATGGCAAACATATCGACATTAATCATTAAAAGCGACAAGGGTTCATTATCTTTTTCATCGCAGAAATCTTCCATCTTATCAATGAAATAGCGATGGTTATAAAGCCCCGTTAAACTATCTTTGATCGCTTCTTCTTGGAACTTCAAGAACATGCTGGCGTTGTTGATTGCGATTGATGCGGTTGCACACAAGGTCGCAATCATTTTTTCTTCATCTTCATTCAAGATAAAGGTGCCGCCATGACCAATCAGCAGCATGCCAATTAAATCATTGTCGTATTTAAGCGGGAAAGCCGCTTGAAAACGCATCATCAATAAATCTTGTTGTTCCTTATCCCACATGGTTTTAAAGAAGGGATGGTTTTGGACGTGTTCATCAAAAATGGTTTCATCATTTTTTAAGAACCAACGCACAAAGGGATGCGTATGTCGGATATCAAAGGTTACCTTATCCAACCGTTGATAAGAAGCATGATGCACATAGGATTTGATGGACTGATCATTTAAAAACACATAAATACGGTTGTTGCCACTGAGTTCATGGGCCACGTTTAATAAATGATTGGTGATGTTATCCAAGTCCAAGATATTAGAAACCGTTAAGGTAAATTGTTTGATTAATTCATTTTGTAGATTAACTTTTCGATAAAAGTAATCATCAATCTTTTTGTGAACAAATTGAATGATGGGCATGAAAACCACAATCGTCGCTAAGGTCGTCAACAAGACAAACATTTGATCGTTGAAACGTGTGTTTATACCACGGAAAAGATTCAAGAATTCACCGGTCACAAAGGCAATGACCACAAACATGGCCGAGAAGACGATGGTCGTGACCACGGTTCGGGTGGCCACCAGTTTAAGTTCGACTAAATTATTTTTATAAATTGAATAAAACAAGACGCTCGAAGCGATGATGCCTGCCGCAAAGTCAACCGGGTATTTCCCAATTGCAGGAATCACATTTAAAATCATGCCCAAATAAAGCACAAAGAGGCCCACCAACACCGGCCGTAAGCGTAAGCGTTGAATGTCATCTTTCGCAAAGGCTTTGCGCATCTTATCCATACAAATACTAAGAAGAATAAAGATACTACCAAAACCAAAAATTGACCAGGTCCCTAAGGCGTATTTAAATTCATAGTGGGTTATACCATCACGAACGATGGGAACCATCTCTGCCGAGGTTACCATAACCCCCGCTGCATTTAAGGTGGTGATGATAATGATGATGCCACCCCATAAAATCATACCAAACTTACTGATTTGGTTGGTAAAGAGGGATACAAAAATGTAAGCGAAATAAGGTACGAAAGTAATCGCAGAAACCATGACGCGATTCCAAAAGAGCACACTTGGATCGAGTTGCATCTTCATAAAGATGGAAGATGCTGCCCACAAAATCATGCTCAGCAAGAAAATCATCAAGACATTAATGTGTCGATCTTTTTTCGCTAAGCCCAAAAGCAACAGCAAGATACTGTTGATAATTAACGCTAATAGTGGAATTCCCCAATAAACCACATTCACAAGCATGCGTGTCTACTCCTTACTTTTCGCAAGATTCAAGATCTCAACCACATCAAAGTGAAAGGGATTCACTTTGCTCATCTTGTGGGAGATGCTCTCGGTATATTTCTTAATCGTATGACGTGGCAGTAAATGCACAACCAATGGTTCAATGCCAATCATCTTCTTTAAGTTTTTATAATCATCATCAATGTAAGTAAAATAAATTTCAAGCTGTTCCTTAATCAATTGGGGATCCATTAACCCTTCCCCTTTTTCATTGACATTCATTTCCAAATACATGGCAATGTAAGGCCGCTTCTGTTCATCGTATTTCTTAATCGCAAACCAATCTTCAACATTAAGGCGCGATAAAGTAATCACTGAGGTAATCGTCGCTTCCGTAATCCGGGTAAAGCCCGCCAAATCAATAATAGGATCCACACGATCCACGTAAGTAAAGTGTGGCAAGGCAATACCATCTTCTTTCGACTCCAAGCGTTCACATCTGAAAATATCACCAATCCGATAGCGGGCAAACGCACCACCTTTTAAAGTTGTAATCACAATTTCATAATCTTGCTCCGGTAAAATCTCATCCATCAAATAAGTCTTAGGCTCATACGTTGGATCTTGTAAGTTCTTATAGTATTCATCCATGGGAATAAACTCATAGAAACAAATGTTTGGAAATAAGATTAATCCATTTTTAGACCAGGATTCCGCCCCTATCGCGGTTGCTTCGGTACCGCCAAATATTTCTAAAGGTCGTACACCCCAATAATCTTCAATACGATCTTTAAAGTGCGTGCTGTCAGTTCCAGCACACACAAACCCTTTTAAATCAAACACATCTTTGGGGTAAATCTTTTTCTCTTTAAATTTATGATCAATTTTAGCGCGTGCTAATTTAGATAACATTTTTAAATCAAAGTTAAACAAACTACCTGAAGACGTGGATTCAAAGCTTTCCACAAAGCTCTCCCCCATCTTCACGATCACACTGCTCAGGCCATAGTACAAATCAATGCCTTTACGCATCCCTTGTTTAAAACCTTCCATATTACGCTCACCAAAGCTCATGGCATTGCCGGCTTCAATGGAAGGCATGAAGTTAACACTGTACTCACCTTGGATTGAATAAGGCAAGAGACCCGTTAAATAAGGCAAGGGCGCCATGCCATTTAAGAAGTTCATACCTGGCTTTAAATCAAAGTGATATTTCGCTTTGCTGGTGCTTAAAATAATGCAGGTTAAACAAATATCACGATGATGGGATATCATCGTCTTGGTGTAAGGTGCTACCTTGACCGGTGCTTTGCCACCCTCCCAGGTTGTTTGAATCCAAACAACTGGCTCTGAAGGTAAGACATCGTTGTTTTTCGGTAGCAAATAATCGGCGTAATCATCGTAGGTTGTGAGGGGCACAAGCTTACGAAACTCACGCACGCTCTTGGGTCGCTTGTTGTTCATGATATGCTTACCAATTACACTATCAGCATACATCTCAATTTGTTCAAGCAAAAGCCGCTCTTGGATTTGCATGAACTCTTTTAATGAATAGTCCAAAAAACCACAATAGCGTTGCCATATCTCTTTGTACTCTTTGTTTTTCAACATTAAATCCATATTCATCGTCGATCACCCTTAAAACTCTGCAAGCAACGAGCCACACTCTTTGCGTTGATCATTAAAAATGGCGTGGTTTTCTGATAATCCTCATAACCAACTAATGTCTTTGAAAAAAAGTAAACATCTTGAATCCATACATGGACCACATCCAGTGTCGTCCATACTATCGTGGCAAACAGCATCAACTCGTTACCTGATGCAAGAAACAAAAACAAATACATAAAGAAAAACCCCCACACCCCCGGATGACGACAAAGCGCATATACCCCGGTAGTCATGGTTTGATTCTTTTGGGTTTTTGTATACGTTGCTTTAAAAGGCAAGGCTCCAAAAAGAGCATAAAACATAAACAACCCACTCAGGATTGCCAGCGCATAAAAAACCCCCCGTAGCCATAAGTCCAACGAGAAGATCACTTTCGGAGTTTGATGGATCATGATGCTAGCAAAACCAATGAGGCCTGCACCAATCATGAAGAAACTATTTAAACCATTATGATAGTTTTTGATCTTGTTCAGATCAAAGATGTATAAAAAAAGAAATCCTAAACTTCCTAAAACTAAATATCCCATCTTTTCTCCTATGGCCGTATTAGCATTATACCCTCTAAAAATACGTCTCACAACCAAATTTCGGCCATATTTTATGAAAACATATAAAAAATCGCGAATATTTAACA
>JAAZGU010000212.1 GCA_012511085.1 Erysipelothrix sp.
AACTCGGGAAAGACAACTTGTGCCCAATACGCTGTCGGTATTGAAACAAGTGACCACTGCGTTTTATTGGCCATCATATGGGTGTAATAAAAGGACACCGCTGCTTGCATCGCTTTCGACACTTCCGCAATTTTTTCACCATCCACATCCGCTAACAAACCTGGAGATGGCGCATAGATGGAAAGCGCACAGGCCCCTTCATCAACAAAGGTTTGATATTGGCTTACAACCCAATCATCCACACGTTTCAAACGCTCGATATTGGCGTGTTGGTAACTAAGTTTGGATGTCTGATCATCGACCCAGCGTACATACACATACCCAGCTTTGGCTTGATAAGCAGCTTCTACACAATACCGTGCAAATTCTGCCGCTTCTACGGGCGCATTGATTACTAAAGTTTGATTTTCTTGGACATTCACGCCCATTTCGACCGCTAATTTAGCGTATTTTCTTAAAATAGTTTCATTCATAATTAGATTCCTTGTGATTTAGGGAGCATGGCTGCCCCGACAATTCCTGGTTCTGCTAGGGATGCAAAAGCAAATGGTGTCTCTTGCATCATAGTGTGAACATGTTCTTTAAAATACTTGATGACCAAGTCAAAATATAAATCTTTCGATTTAGTAATTCCGCCACCTATCACAAACAAATACGGATCAACGACATGGGCAATGTTCGCGAGTGCAAGGGCAAAATCATAAGCCACTTCATCAATCAATTGAAGGGCTTTGGGATCTTTTTTCGCAACCGCATCAAAGACATCACGCGCATCGTTGATATGGGCGCCCAAGATTTCTTGGCCGCGGCGTGTGATCGCAATCCCACTCGCCTCATTTTCAACAGCCCCCACATTCAATTCGTTGTGTTTTTGACGGTTACGATCAATGATGATGTTGGCAATTTCACCAGCATGACCGCGGGCTCCTGAAACCACTTGCCCATTAACAATCAAAGCACCGCCAATACCGGTGGAGTGCGTCACATAATACACAATGGGTAAGTTTTTACCAACTCCAACCAGCGCTTCTGCCAAACCCGCTACGTTTGCATCGTTATCCATAAAGGTCGGTAGTTTAAATTCTTTTTCAATGATTTCTGCCATTTTAAAGTTTTCAAGCGCTGGAATGTTGGTCGCCATGACCATCAAACCTGTCTTGGTATCCACAGGTCCCGGGACTCCCATGCCAATACCAACCACATCATCACTAATATTAAGTAATTTAATAGTATGAATGATGTTATCCATAATTGTTTGTGCATCCGCAAGCGCCATGCTTGGTTTGCTCACTAATTGTTCGATGTCACCGACTTCGTTAACAATCGCAGCGCGTACTTGCGTTCCTCCTAAATCAACACCAATGTATTTTTTCATCAACCCTCCTTATTTTACTTCAACAATTTTCAACATGTTTGCGGTGCCTTCGCCCGTTGGATAGCCCGCCGTAATAATTACTTGTTTTCCGACTTCAATTCCAAAGTTTTTCGCAATGATGCTCGCTAATTCATCGTCGTTGGTCATTTCATTTTGAACATCTGAATAAATGGGAATCACGCCCCAATTGCATTCAAGTTTACGTTGCACCGATTTGGTAAAGGTTACCGCAAAAATCGGTACTGGTGGGCGAAACTTAGAAATCCGGCGTGCGGTTGAACCGCCTTGGGTAAAGGCAACGATTCCTTGAACTTCATCCAAATTAAGCGCGGAATCACACACTGAAATACCGATCGCATCTTGAATTGTGCGATGGCTTGATTGAATTGCATGATCCAAGTTTTCACGGTAGGGAATGATTTCCTCAACTGATTTCGCAATGTTGTCCATGGTTCTCACCGCTTCAATTGGATAAGCAACAACTGCCGATTCACCTGACAGCATAATGGCATCGGTGCCATCGAGAATAGCATTGGCAACGTGGCTTGCTTCAGCACGTGTTGGGCGCGGATTATGCATCATCGACTCCAACATGTGCGTCGCCGTTACAACCGGTTTGCCATATTCATTCGCCATTTCTATAATCTTCTTTTGCATGATGGGAACAATC
>JAAZGU010000213.1 GCA_012511085.1 Erysipelothrix sp.
ACTTGACCGATTCCAAATGGAATTTTCTTACGCATGGAACGTTGCACGTGATTGAAGTTCACATAAATCCCTTGCGCTGTTTCTGGACGTAAGTAAACAACGGATGTTTCATCTTCCACAGCACCTTGGAATGTTTTAAACATTAAATTAAATTGACGAATGCGTGTGAAGTCCGATTGTTTACAAACGGGACACACAATATGTTTTTCTTTAATGAGCGCTTCCATCGCCTCATTGCTCATACCAGCTGCGTTGATACCTAAAGCTTCCTCAATGAGCTTATCGGCACGATGCCGTGTTTTACATGATTTACAGTCCATTAAAGGATCCGCAAATGTTTTTAAATGCCCGCTGGCCTCCCACACCAAGGGATTCATCAAAATCGCTGATTGAATCCCAACGTTGTCTTTATGTTCGTGGATGAATTTTTGCCACCACAATTCTTTGAGGTTGTTTTTAACTTCAACGCCTAAGGGACCAAAATCCCATGTGTTGGCTAAACCTCCGTAAATTTCAGAGCCTTGAAAGACAAAACCTGATGTTTTAAGATGTGAAACTAACTGTTCGTTTGTAAATTTTTTCATATACTTCCCCTTATCTATCAACTTATATTATATTATATTTGTTGGATGAATTTCCAATTTTTATGTGGAATCGCGATGATTTGTTCCAATAACCCAACATAAAGACCCATATGCGTCCGATTTGTTTGACTGCCACACTGGTGAATTTGATGAATGTCTGCTTTGCTTAAACAACGCAATTGCTTGAAAAACTCAACATCATGCAAGATTGCCGGTTGCATGGTTTCATGAGCTGGGCAAAGAAAACCGCCCTTAATTAGTGAAAGTGCACTCACCTGCTTGCTTTTGCAAATGACACAACCCTCCAAATAAAGAGCAACCCCATGCTTCTGGGCAAGCCTCATTAAAAAATGCGTCCCAACACTCAAAGCATGTTGATCATCGATGGATTGTAGATAGCTTGCCAAAGTGTCATAGGAAATCATTTGGGCATCATCCATGGCGTTGTTTGCCAACACTTTAGCAATAAAAGATGCCACCGCTAAAGCCAAAATGGATGCTTCAATATCAGGATAACGATTTTTAAGCTTTGCGGTCTTAAATAAAGAAAGCCCAGGTCGTACATTAATAAAACCTTCAAACATGCGTAGCGGTTGTAGCAAACTTCCGTATTTACTCGTTGGTTTGTTGGCGCCTCTAGCAATCATGTTGAGTATCCCCACACCTTCAACATAGCATGTTATTAGAGCATCGCTTTCCTTGTAAGCGCGCCGATCTAAAACAATGAAATTTTGCGCTTTATTCATCTTCGATGTAGCCGTATTCTTTGAGATGATGGGGCTTGTTGCGCCAATCTTTTTCAACTTTGACAAATAACTTTAAAAATACTTTTTTACGATACATTTTGCGCAGCGCAATGCTGGCAAAGCGGATAATCTCATTTTTCTTACGCCCTTGGTGGCCGATGATGATGCGCTTTTGCGATTCCTTCTCAACAACCACGCTCACCATCACATCCATGCGATTGTTTGAAAAGACAAGTTCATCAATTGCGATCGCAATGCTGTGCGGAATTTCTTGGTTTGTAAAATGCAGGACTTGTTCCCGGATGGTTTCGACAATGAGGGTTTCATCGCTTTGGGTCGTAATCACATCCTCACTGTAAAAGGGATACCCTTCCTCCAGGTAGTCATGCGTCACCTTCAACAAGGTGTCAATGTTATCATTTTCCTTGGCAGAAATCGGAATCACTTCATCAAAGTGAGCCCAACTGTTCCATAAAAGCAATTGCTCCAACAATCGTGTTTTTGATAGTTCATCGTTTTTATTCAGCACCAGAAACACTTTCTTGTTGGCTCTTTTGATCACATCCATTAAAAGGGCATCATTGCGTGTGGGTTTGCGTTTGGCATCCACCAAAAAGTAGATAAGATCTCCATCCACAATGGTGTTGTTGGTCATCTTTAACATTTGTTTGCTTAGACCATCGCGAACTTTATGAAAACCCGGTGTATCTAAAAAGACAATTTGATAATCTTCTTGATGGTAAACACCAACAATGAC
>JAAZGU010000214.1 GCA_012511085.1 Erysipelothrix sp.
TCTTGCACTCACCTTTTTTTCTAAAGTTATTAAGTTTTTTCAGATAGGTTTGTTATAATGGTTGAGAGGAGATTGATTATGCGTTCAGTTAAAGAAATTTATGATTACAACAAAGATAACGATTATGGTAAATCTGTAAACGATAGAATGACCTACAACGCCTTTGCCTACACCGCAAAACAATTAAAAGAAGACGAAGTTGTCAACGTTGCGTTCATGGGTATTTTGTATTATCAGGTCAGTGCCCAGTTCACACAATGGTACGCCACGCTTATCACAGATCAACGTATTATTGTCGGCTTATACGGACTCTTTAACAAAGAAATGAAAATCTTTGATTTAAAAGATTATCATTCATTTGAAAACAAAGATACAGGGTCGTATCAGACCATCACCTTCATTGGTGATGGACAAACGCTTAACATCGGTGTTTTAAAACATCGTGGTGATGATCTTGCTCACGATATCGCCAGTAAAACAAATCTAAAGCATATCAAATAGGTGTGATGCATGATGGCAACAACAACTGTTTCTTTATATCATCAAAAACAATACCTTTCGAAACTTGTTGAGTATGTAAATCACCAAAACACAATCTTGTTAATAACATCGACACCAAGTGTGGCAAACGTCATTTTAAACATTGACAAAAGCTTGCGTGTTTATCAGATTATGGGTGCCAACAACAACCTGTATCCTTTTGTGATGGAAAAGATTCAAAAGAAAGAAGTTGATGTACTGATTCTGGGGATTGAACAACTCATCAACCCGCGTAAACTTAACGATGTCATGAATTATTATCAGTCAGTGAATCACGTTTTTATTATGAATATCAATCAGATATTACCCTCAAATTTTGATTATCAACCAGAATATGAAACCTTACCAGCCGTTTTAAGAGCCTTTCCACAAGCGGATGTTTCACTTTTTAGTTACACGCTTGATCAAACAGCCATCATTCAACTTACTAAATACTTTAGTCCAATTAACAACCAATACCACCAACTTGATATAAACTTTAACTATTATGAATTTGATATGTTCATAAGAATTGAACCCTTGTTGGAACTGTTGCATGAAGAATCCACGGTCGTCTTGGTTCATGATTATGATGAAGCCACGCTGCTTGCCCATCAAATCAATCAATTCAGACCATGCGGTTGCATTCACCGTCGCATGGCAGAAGTCATAAAAGTACAAAATCAAATTCATTGGCAAAATCATTTGCTTGACTGTGTGGTCATCACTACTGATACGATTTTGCCTTTTAATCATCCTTTAATCACCCAAGTAATTTGGGCGACCATGCCCGTTGATCAACAACAACTCGAGTATTTTAGTCATTACTTTAATGTGGATCAAACATTTTTACTCTTTAATAAACAAGAGATTACCCACGATGATGTGATGACGCATCAATTTGTCATGGATGATGTTATCAACAAGCTCATCATACTGTTGCATCAGCACCCGGAAGGTCTCACAATGCGTGAAATTGAACGTTACCTTGATGGTAATTCTTATTTATTGGAACGCACCATCAAAGGTTTGCTGGTAAAACAAGCAATTAAACGCAAGGGTGCTGGTTACACTATTGATCAACCCTATCGACTTTCACAAGCAGAAATTGATGCTCATCATCAACAAAAACAAGCTGCTTTTCAGCAGCTCTACAATGCGCTTGTACCAAGCCCTCATCCTTTTAAGATCACAAATCAACATGATGATTATTTAAAACATTTACCACTACCTGTCGCACCAAAGGTGCTTTTCCCAACTGGTTTTTTCAAACAATCGCTCATTGATCCTTCGCTCCAAAGTGACAATGGCTATGTGTTTGCGCTCGCCTACGATCATCTTGAGCACCGTATAGAGGCTATCGATACTTTATTAAAATCCTTAAGCATCAACTATGACGATGTCACCATCACCAATTTCTCGCTGGATGATCAAGTCAAACACTTGGCACAAACTTTCAGTGAACATTATAAAGTAGAGTTTAAAAATGTGTTTGCACCTTTTGACAGTTCCATCTTAAAACGCAAGCACAATCCCTATCATCAACTCAAGGCAATCATGTCGCAATTTGAACTTTTGATTGCTTCCCCAATCAAACCAATCTGTCTTGTGTTTGCGAATCACGGTCACCACTTCTGGCAAATGGGAGTCCTTGCGAAAGTGTTGCTTGAAAACCAACTAACCCAACGTGTGATTGTCATCTTTAACCAACCTTAATTTTATAAAGTCATTATGATATAGTGGTATCAATAGGAGGTATCTATGAAATCATTTCGAAAAGAACTCACATTTAACGTCCCTACTCGACGTGCTTTTATCAACATCACCCCTTACGTTAATGAAGCTTTAAAAGAAAGCGGCATTCAGGAAGGGTTTGCGCTTGTCAATGCCATGCATATTAGTGCCAGTGTCTTTATCAACGATGATGAAAGTGGTTTACACCATGATTTTGAAGTGTTTCTTGAACGCTTAGCTCCAGAAAAACCTTACGATCAATACCGGCATAACACCTATGAAGATAATGCCGATGCGCATTTAAAACGCACAATCATGGGCCGTGAAGTCGTTGTTGCGATAACGGATGGGCGTCTCGATTTTGGACCCTGGGAACAAATCTTCTACGGTGAATTTGATGGCAAGCGCAACAAACGCGTGCTTATCAAATTAATTGGTGCATGATGAAACGCTATCAATTATTATTTAAAGGCGTTGTGCAAGGCGTCGGCTTTCGTTATTTCATGCAAAACTTTGCCAAGACATACAAATGCACAGGTTTTGTGAAGAATTTGAACGATGGTTCTGTACTTGTGGAAATTCAAGGTGAACTTAATCAAATTGAACACGTCTTGGAGGAAATGAAATCTGTCAAACACATTGTGATTACAGACATCAA
>JAAZGU010000023.1 GCA_012511085.1 Erysipelothrix sp.
AACGCTTGTTTTTCTTGATCGTTTTGTTTTAGATTCAGAAAAAATTGTGCAATGTCTTGCATTTGATTGTATTTAATTGAAGGATATCGTTGCCCGTTCTTCCAACGTGACACCAGCGAGGGGTCCACATTCAAGGCTGTTGCCAATTGTTTGTTGGTCACACGAAACAAAGCAAGCAATTCATTAAAACGAATTTCAAAGGTTGTCATTATTAGGCTCCTATCTGTAGTTTCGCATGCGTTCTATATAATGTCAATGACATTCCATGTCACGACCATGAAATCATGCCTTCTTTATTGTATGATGACAGTGAACAGTGGGGGAGTCATTCAAATACTGGTGGGTCGTAAACAGGTGCAGAAAGGAACAGCAAAGTTCTTTTTTGTTTGGTTTAATTTGTTATAATAGAAAACATAAATGTGAGGTGCAAGTATGAAATTTGAATTTAATCATTTTAACTTTAATGTTCAGGATTTAGAACGCAGCATCAAATGGTATGAAGCAGTTTTAGGATTAAAAGAAGTGAAGCGTAATGTCGCTAAAGATGGTCGCTACATCATCGTATTTTTGGGAGATGGAGTTACAGATTTCCGGCTCGAATTAACCTGGTTGCGTGATCATCCAGAACCTTATGATCTTGGTGAACAAGAGTTTCATTTGGCGATGGTTGTGGAAGACTATGAGGCAGCTTATGATCATCATAAGGCGCTGGATGCAATTATTTATGACAATCAAGCCATGAATCTTTATTTTTTGGAAGATCCGGATGGTTATTGGATTGAAATCTTATCAAAGTATCGTTGAATGTAAACTAGTTGGCTACTGAAAACAAATGAATAATTTTGAAAGAGCGTGCATTGTTTACATTATGCATGTCTTGCATTATAATGAAAGGCAAGAAGGTGAATTATGACAAATTTTGAAAACAACGCTTATTTTTGGCAAAAAATTGATACCCTCTACTTCTCAAATCAATTGGTAATATCACGTGAGAAAGGGTCAACCCATCCAAAGTATCACAATTTAGTATATCCGGTTGATTATGGTTATCTGGAGGATACTCAAAATTTGGCTGGTGAAGGAATTGCCGTTTATAAAGGGACCATGAGCGATTACATGGTGACAACCTTGGTGGTTGCGGCTGATATCTTAAAAAAGGAAATTGATGTTAAGTTATTGGTAGGTTGTAGTCCCCAAGAAGAAGAAGAGATCTTACGATTTCTAAATCAAACCGACTTTCAAAAGTCCGTCCTGATTCGTAGAAACAGTGACATACCGCAATGGGCAATCAGTGAATAAGCATGAATCATGCTTTTTCTTTTGATTAAATACAATTGTTGCTTTAAAAAATAAACTTCGAGCATAATATGGTAGCTGCGATGTTTTTTATATGATTTTGTGAAAATTCTATCGACAATTTTTGTCTAGTATGTTAAAATATCTACATGCTAAACACCGTATATCCTTGCGGATATGGCGCAAGAGTCTCTACCCGGTAACCGTAAATTGCCGGACTACGATGGAAACACTTTTATTGTGCTTCTATCGCGA
>JAAZGU010000024.1 GCA_012511085.1 Erysipelothrix sp.
GACATTAAGAAACTGCGCACTTCTTCTTTCCACAAATTAAACATGAGCGTCCCCCAGGGACTGTTGGCGTCTGCAGGCCTTGGATATTCATACAAGGGCGTGCCATCAAATTGGGCAAGCCCATGGATATCACGTACGAAATGCACCAACACAAAATCCAAGATGACACCGATGTCATGCATATGGCATTCATTGATAAACGCCATGAGTTGTTTGGGCGTGCCATAGCGAGCCGTAACGCTGAAATAACCCGTTGGTTGATAGCCCCATGAACCATCAAAAGGATACTCATGCAGCGGCAACAACTCAATATGGGTATAACCCTGTTCTTTCACATAGGGAATCAGGTGCCTTCCAAGTTCTTCATAGTTCATCCACGCATGGGAAAACTTGCGCTTCCAGGAACCCAAATGAACTTCATAAATGTTCATGGGTTGATCGAATGTTTTTTTTCGATTCTTCATCCACATGCTGTCTTCCCAACCAAAATCACGCAAATTCACAACCAAGGATGCGAATTTTGGTCGCATTTCACTTGAAAACGCAAACGGATCGGATTTCTCAACAAATTGACCTTGTGCATCTTCAATTAAATACTTATACAAACTCCATTCAATGATGTTAGGTACAAACAGTGACCAAATCCCATGATCTGATAATTTTTCGAGATGATAATCATGACCTTGCCAATTATTAAAGTCACCAATGACTTGAATGCTCCTTGCATGTGGCGCAAACACCGTAAAACGCACACCGCTGACACCTTCATAAGCAAAGTGCGCCCCAAAGATTTTATAGGCATCTAAACAATGCCCTTCAAGAAATTGATTGAATAAACTCATTTTTAACATATCATGCACCTCGTTTCAACGAATTAAAAAAGCATAGGAAACCCTATACTTTTTTTATCTCGTTTTGGATAAATTGGTCGAAGTCATTAAACTTCTGTTGTGCTGCTTGCATGTCGTTGCCAACAACACAATAATAGAACTTACATTTAGGTTCGGTTCCGGATGGCCGAATCGCTACCCATGAACCATCTTCCAAGAACAACTTGATGACGTTGGCAACATCGAAGCCAAACAGCGGTTCTTTGTTTCCATTGATCATCCGTTCTTGGAGCAAGTAGTCTTCACTGGCAATGACACGTTGGTCGCCAACGTGTGCTAGCGGTGATTGACGGAAATGCTCCATGATTTTCGCAATCTGCTCCGTGCCTTCAATACCTTCTAAAGTTAGGGATGTCTGTGTATCTAAATAAGTACCATGGCGTTGATACAAATCATGCAAGACATCCAAGAGCGTTTTGTTTTGACTATCATAATAAGCTGCAGCTTCCGCAATCAATAAACTCGCCTGTACCGCATCCTTATCACGCACAAAGGCTTCCACCAAATAACCATAGCTTTCTTCATAACCAAAGACAAAGGTCTTTTCTTGGGTAATGCTGTAACGCTCAATTTTTTCCCCAATGAATTTAAAACCGGTTAAGGTTTTCTCGACATCTACACCGTAGTGAAAGGCTACTTTCTCGCCCAGGTCCGATGTTACAATTGTATTGAACATGACTGGATTCGGTGGCATCATATCTTTTTCTTTTAAGGTTGAAAATAAATACTCCAACAACACCGCTCCGGTTTGATTACCGTTAAGCAGTTGATAATCACCGGCATGCTTGATGACGACCCCGACACGATC
>JAAZGU010000025.1 GCA_012511085.1 Erysipelothrix sp.
ACACCATGATCAACAAGGCCACCACCGGAATAATGCCTTGCGCTGTAAAGATAATAAACATGGTGGTGGTTAACATCTTATCCGCAATCGGGTCAATAAACTTCCCAAAGGTGGTAATCAAGTTATGTTTGCGCGCGATGTAACCATCTAAAAAATCAGTGAAGGATGCAATCAAAAATAAGATAAGCACCACCACATTAATGAGTGAAATGGAAACAAAATCAAACTTGTAAATTGGGATTTGAATATTAAATTGCGCGTATGGAAACGTGACGACCAAGACAATAATTGGAATCAGTGCCATGCGCAACAGTGATAATTTATTGGGGGTATTCATAGTTAATCTCCTGCAAACACAAAGTTGATCTTTGCGCCTGAATTTAAATTCGCAATGCTTTCATCCAAGGTTACGACTTCCGTATCAACCCTAAAGACATTGCTGCGGACCACACCCACATGAAACATGACCTTATCGTTGGGCTTGGCTTTGATGATGACTTCAATCTTTTCATCCGGTTTGTAAATCTTGGATACCGGATTATCGGTTGCCACATCGTTGATGTAAACACGAATCCATGTGCGGGCATTAAATTCCATGGATAAGGTGATTTCTTGTTCAGCCCCATAATTTGAAATCGCATATTCCGTGGGGCTCACCTGGGTAATTTCCAAATGTTGCTCAATCACATCATCAGGGATATTAGGCTGCGTTGG
This sequence comes from Erysipelothrix sp., assembly GCA_012511085.1. GTDB lineage: Bacteria > Bacillota_I > Bacilli_A > Erysipelotrichales > Erysipelotrichaceae > UBA6182. The sequence goes on from JAAZGU010000025.1 coordinate 715, forward strand.
ATCTTCATCATCGGGTTTATCAGGAAGTCCGGTGATTGGTGGTGTGGTGTTGGTGCCACCTTCCTTTTTAAACAAAGGTAACACAAAACTAATCGTTAAGATGATTGTACTTATGATAATAAAAAGCACGATTAAAATGAGCGTGAGCTGCGAGAATTCAAATTTTTGCTTTTTAATTTCAGATCTTACTTGATGGTGATGCGGACGCTTGCTTCTTGTTTTACTGTCAATCGACTCGTGGATTTGGTCAAACTTTTCACTCAATTTCAATTCCTGTGTATGATAATAAACATCCACCAATTGATCAACATCGCTTGGTAAATCTTTTAAATCGACATACAGAGCACGTGCATAAGCTTTCACCATAAACGGCAAATAAGTAATGTCGTTGGCAAAGAAGTCAAGGTTGCCGTTTTCAATTTCACGCAATTGCGGCAATGAAATCTTCGTCTTTTGACTCATTGCTTCTAAAGTAAAACCTAAATCTAAACGTTGTTGTTTTAAGTGCTTTCCGATTTTTTCCAAAAGGTTACTCCTGACATCCACACGTTGTGTTTCTAAACATACAAATCACACAAGCGGCGCTTGTGTTTTATTTTAACTTTGATTAAGAAGATTAACATCCTATAAGCCATGTTCTGTACCCGCAGGCGGCAATCATTTATCTACACTTGCGTGTCTTCTTGTCTTTTGAATTCAAGACTTGAAGTTCCCCTACCAAATTTGGGTTTCTCGCTTGTGGGGTTTACCCGTTCCACTTTATTGTTTCCAATAACATCGTCACTGTGGCACTTTTACGGACATCGTTCATCGTTTTCACCTTAGAACTAGTCAGCCGTCAGCTAAAGCTGCCTAAATTTATGGTTTCATTTAGCACAAACACTACAGTCATCTCAGACTGTGCGAGCATGGACTTTCCTCTGGTTTCCCAGCGATTGCCCAGATGTTAATCTTTTTGATCAATGAGTGATTCCAAACGCGCTAAGCGTTTCAATAGATCACTGTTTGAAGGTGTGTCTTTGAGGGTCGCCAATTGACTCTCAAGTTGAATAAGCCTTTCTTGAAATTTTAAATTATTGGCTTTTAAAAGCGCAATCTCATCCTCATATTGTTTCTGGATGGTTGCCATCAAACGATAATCTTGCATAATTTCATCTAAAAAGAGATCCACTTCAAAGGGCGAATACCCCTTGAAATCCACATGAAAAGCTTTGTTGATAATCGTTGTGGGACTATGTTTCAATTTGTTATTCATCAGCACTCACCTTCTTGTTATATTGTTACAAAAATACAGTCTTTTTGCAACACATTCAAGCTGAAACACCCAATATCCGCCAGCAAATTAAACTTTCGCTGAAAAATCAGAGGTCGCAAGCTTGTAGATGTAATAACCACCGGATAAATTATAAACATTTTGATAGCCTAGGTTGATTAAAACACGGGCTCCGAGATAACCACGATGCCCGGAATGACAGGTCGTTAAAATCGGTGTGTTTTTATCCGCAGGCAGCTGATTCAATTGCGCACGAAGTGCGTCTAGATCAAGGTTGGTACCGCCCTTGGTGTGGCCTTGTTTGTATTCCAAGGGATGTCGCACATCCAATAAGATGCCACCTGCTTTGATAAAGTCATCAACTTCATACCATTGTTTAGTGCGGATGCTACCGTCAAACACATGCGAAGCCACGTACCCCAAAATATTAACCGGATCTTTAGCAGCTCCAAAGGGTGGCGCATACGCAAGCTCAAGCTTTGGTAAATCAAAGACCGTAAGTTGACCAATCATTGCCGTCGCAATGACATCAATGCGCTTTTCAACGCCTTCATAACCAACCGCTTGGGCCCCGTAGATGCTACCATCACTCTTTGAAAAGATAATCTTCATTAAGATCGGTTGGGCGTTGGGATAGTAAGAAACGTGATGGTTACGTTCAATATGAGCCACCTCATAGTCCAATCCAAAATGTTGACACATGCCCTCGTTGAAACCGGTTGTCGCCACCACCAAGTCAAAGACCTTGACGACTGCCGTGCCTATTGACCCTTCGTATTGATCATCAATGCCATTGATGGTGTTGGCAACCACAATCGCTTGGCGATTGGCAGGCCACGCCAGTGGGATTTTAATGGGTTGCTGGTTCACACGCGATAATACTTCCACCGCATCCCCGATTGCATAAATATCGGGATCATTGGTTTGCATCTTTGCGTTTGTTCTAATGGCTCGCAATGCCCCAATTTCCAAACCTGCCTCTTGAGCGAGTTCAATTTCAGAAGTCACGCCAATCGCTAAAATTATCATATCGGTTGCGATGCATCTGCCACTTTGAGTTTCGACAAACCTGCCATCGTCTAAAAATGCTTTGACCCCATCGTTTAAAATCAAGTCAATGCCATGGCTTAGCATGGTTTGATGCACGAGTTGTGCCATTTCAAAATCCAAGGGTGCTAAGCATTGCGGCGCCATGTCCACCAAACTCACATCCAAATCAAGTTCGCGCAGATTTTCAGCCATCTCAACCCCAATAAAGCCCCCACCGATGACAGTCACATGTTGAGGTTGGTTGCTTTGGATGTAATCCACAATCGCATCCACATGGGGAATGTTGCGCACAACAAAGACATTCTGAGCTGTGTCCAAACCTGGAATTGGTGGTACAATTGGGCGGGCGCCAGGCGATAAAATCAGGATATCATAGGACTCATCATAATCAATCTTGCGTTGATGATCACGCACCGTGAGTGTCTTTGTTTCACGATCTATCGCGATGACTTCATTGAAATTGCGCACATCAAGATTGAAGCGCTGTGCCATGCCCGCTTTGGTTTCTACCAACAAATCTTCACGGTCTTTGATGACTTGCCCCACATAATAGGGTAAACCACAATTGGCAAAGGAAATGTATTCATCCTTTTCAAATAATATAATCTCATCATCTTCATTGAGACGGCGGAGTTTTGCGGCGGCGGTGGCGCCGCCAGCAACCCCACCGACAATACAGATTTTTCGTTTCATGTTTTCACCTTATTTAACCCAATAAACTAACATGCATATGATAACATAAACGCACTATGCAAACATGCGTGTCGTAAAAAGTAGTAAGTTTTTTGAAAATTGGTTATAATGGTACCGGTGATAAAATGATTAATTATCCTACCAAAAAAACAAAGTCGAAAACCAGCTTTGTGAGCAGCGCCCACCGTGGGCTATCCTTGGAAGAAGATATTAATAAGACCAACGCTTATTACTTAGTCCACAAACGTGCCAACGTTCATAAAAAACCAACACCGGTGCAAGTGGTGCACGTTCAGTACCCGGCCCGCAACAAGGCCAAAATTACGGAAGCCTACTATAAAAGACCTTCCACAACCGATTACAACGGTGTTTATAAAGGGTTTGCGCTTGACTTTGAAGTCAAGGAAACAAACCATGAACGTTATTTCACATTAGGCAACCTGCATCAGCACCAGCTTGACCACTTACAAAGTGTGCATGAACATGGTGCCATTGCTTTTCTACTCGTTCGCTTTTCTAAGTTTAATGAAACTTACCTCTTAACTTATGAAAAGCTTGCTTACTTTCTAGAAACCATGACCCGTAAATCGATTCCTAGAGCTTACTTTATCGAGCACGGGCATTTGATACCTTACACGCATATTCCACCGATTGATTATTTAAAAGTCATTGATGCACTTTTATTAAAGGAGTAGTTCATGAATAAAAAGATACGAAAACCGAAAAGAAAAATAACTTTTGGGCACGGGGTCACCATCATAAGCATTATCACAAGCGCCTTGCTTGTTATCGCACTTTTAGGCGGTGCGGTAGCGACATTGATTGTCACTGATATTTTAGAGCACACGCCTAAGTTAAATGCGCAAGATTTTGTCAACCCTGATTCCACAAAAATCTATGACAGCGAAGGCACCGTCATCGCTGACATTGGTCGTCATTTACGCGAGAATGTCAGTTATGAAGAACTGCCACAAACGGTCATCGATGCCTTTATCTCGGTCGAAGACTCACGTTTCTTCGTGCACAACGGCTTTGATTTACCACGTTTTGTGAAAGCCTTTATTACGAACATCAAGACCGGTCGTTTTGCTGAAGGTGGTTCGACCTTTACCATGCAGTTAATTAAAGACACTTATTATGTGAGTGAAGAAGAAGCGACACCACGCACCATTGACCGCAAGTTCCAGGAAATTAATTTGGCTTTGCAGTTGGAAAAACAGATGTCGAAGAAACGCATTTTAGAAATGTACATCAACAACGTCTATTTTGGGGCTCCAAACTCATTGGGTATCCAAACTGCCAGTCGTTACTACTTTGGTAAAGACGTGGGTGATCTGAACTTATCGGAAGCTGCTTATTTGGCGGGTGTCATCAACGCACCTTCCCTCTACAATGCGTACAACAACATAGAAGGCGCAACCAAGCGCCGTAACACGGTTTTAAACATGTTGTTGCGGCATGGTTACATTACCAAAACCGAACATGAACTCGCTCAAAATATCAAACTTGAAGATTTACTTGTGGGCACCGCCCATGAATACGGGGATGTGCGTCCCTATCAAGCCTACATCGATGCAGTAATTTCCGAAACCATCGAAATTACTGGCAAAGATCCTTACTTACACCCCATGAACATTTACACGCATATGAACATGGAAATGCAAGAAACAATGGATGCGATATCCAATGATGAACTTGTGGGCTTTCAAGATGACATCATGCAGATGGCAGCCATCAGCGTGGATCATCGTACGGGCGCCATCATTGGTATTTCAGGTGGCCGTAATTACACAGGCCAACGTGTTTTAAATCGGGCTTTAGGAACCTTTAAACAACCGGCTTCCGCCATTAAACCCGTCCTCTCTTATGCGCTTGCCTTTGAGTATTTAGGAGTCGCAACCTCACACGTTATCCGTGATGAACCGATTACTTATCGCGGCTCAAATATTGTCCTTAAAAACTCGGGCGGTGGCTATTTAGGTGATATTCCTTTTAAAACTGCCTTTGGTTTATCTCGAAATATTCCAGCGGTGAAACTGCTCCAGGATGTCGTGGATACGGTTGGCGTCAAGCGTGTGCGTGAGTACA
>JAAZGU010000026.1 GCA_012511085.1 Erysipelothrix sp.
CGATTGATGATACCAAGATTGAAAGTTTCAAACAATTCCGTCAGATTTTATACAGTAAAAAGATTGGTGATACCATCAACGTGAAGTTGATGCGTAAAAACCAAAGTGTGACGATTGCGATTAAGTTACAATGATTACGATTATTGCGGTGGGCACCATTAAAGAGGCCAGTTTAAAGCAGCTCATTTTAGAATATGAAAAGCGATTGGCAAATGCCTATCGCGTGCAGTGGGTTCAAATCCCAGAAAGCAAAAAACATAAGGCTAACCTTGTCGGGGTTCATGAAGAATCAGCCAATATCTTAAAAAAAATTATGGTGGATGACATTGTTTATTTGTGTGATGTGGAAGGTCAGAGCATGGACTCTTTGGCCTTCAGCAAACTTTTGGATCAACATTTTTCCTACAATCAAAAACGGCTTGTGTTTGTGATTGGTGGCTCAAACGGTGTGAATGAAGCCGTAAAAAAACGGGCACGTGCCCGTCTCAGTTTTTCTAAACTAACCTTTCCCCACCAACTGTTTCGCTTGTTGCTGGTGGAACAAATTTATCGCAGCTACACCATCAACCATAACATTACTTATCATAAGTAGTGTTTTTATTTTTATTGATAAAATAGGTAATAAGCTCAGCAATGGCTGCGATGACTGTACCACCACCTAAAAACAGAAATAAGCCAAGCAAACCAGCGATGTCCTCCCAACCGCTTAAATCCGATGAGAATGCATAAATCAGATAAGCAAAGCCAAGGACATAACCAATGCTAAAGATGATAAGGCCGATCCGCCGTTTTGACATGGCAAATGCGGCAGCGACTGCCGCCAGTATCAACGACAACACCCCGTAGGCTATGAAGTTTTCAACCACGAGCGCATTGCCTAAAAGAATCTTAACAGCAACATACAATAAGATAAACGTAGCAACAAAAAATAAGACACTGATCAATAAGACATTATTTTTTTGTTTCATAGGTGTTCTCCTTGTTGGTGAAATCATAGCATATTTGTTTGTAAAGTAAATTGAAATAATCACAAAATCCATGATAATTTTGTGAAAGGAAAAGAAGGAATCACAAAGCTAGCCGCTGCAAGCGCTTTAAATCATAGGGTAAGGCTTGAATCTTTGTTGTCATTATATTTAAAACAATGTAAAATGGAGATATAATTTGGAGGTATTTTACATGGTAGAAGTTAAAGTTTTAGTTGTTGACCCTGTAGGCTTGCATGCGCGTCCAGCGACAGTAGCTGTCAATGCTGCAAGCAAATTCAAGAGTGACATTAAAATTTCCTTTAAAGGAAAAACAGTGAACATGAAATCCATTATGGGAGTCATGTCCCTGGGAATTCCAACACAATCCGAAGTTGTCATCACGGCTGAAGGTGAAGATGCACAACAAGCAATCGATGGAATTCAAGAAGTCTTGCGTACACAAAAAGTAATAGATTAAAATATTGAAAAGGAGAGTGCTCTTCTTTTTCATAGAACGGGGGTGAGAACGTTGAGCAATCAACGCTTTTATCATTGGAAGAACTTTAAGGATTTAGACAAAGAACTAAGAAAAGAACTCGATCAAATGAGTGAAACTGACATTGCGGAAGCATTTACGGGGCAAGTTGAATTTGGCACCGCAGGCATGCGTGGTCTTTTAGGTGTTGGACCAAATCGCTTGAACATTTACACAATCCGTAAAGCAACCCTGGGCTTTGCCAAGTATTTGTTGGACATTAAAGGCGATGCGGATGTTGTGCGCGTTGCGATCGCTTATGATAATCGTTATATGTCCAAGGAATTTGCCTATGAAGCTGCGCAAGTCTTGGCGATGTTTGACATTGATACTTACGTGTATTCTAGTTTACGTTCCACACCGCAACTATCATTTACGGTGCGGGAGCTCAAGTGTTTGGGTGGCATTATGATTACTGCCTCCCACAATCCAAAAGAATACAACGGCTATAAAGTTTACGATGCCACGGGCTGTCAAATTGTTCCGGAAGGTGTTGAACACATCATTCGATACATCAATGAAATCGAAGATGAATTAAACATTGAAGTCAAACTCACAAACAGACAAAAACTGCGCATCAATCTTGTTGATAATGATGTGGATGCGGCCTATAAAAACCGAGTGCTGGACATTCAGTTGCGACCCGAAGTTGAGAAAAACTTGCTTTATGTTTTCTCACCACAACACGGTGCGGGTTTCCCTGTGGTTGCGGATGTGTTGCATGGGGCACATTATGATGTGTTGCTTGTGGAAGCACAATGCACGCCTGACCCTGCTTTTTCAAACACAAAATCACCTAACCCTGAGGAAGAGGAAGCTTATGAAATGGCGATTGAACTGGCGAAAGTCCATGATGCGGATGTCATCATCAGTACCGATCCGGATGCGGATCGTGTCGGGGTCGTCATCAAGCATGCCGGTGATTATCAACTGCTTAACGGTAATCAAACCGGAGCGGTGTTGTTGGAGTATTTATTTTCAACCTTAAAAGAAAAAGATATGATGCCACCGAATC
>JAAZGU010000215.1 GCA_012511085.1 Erysipelothrix sp.
AACTCCCTAGGAGTTATTTTTTTTATGCATATGATAGATTGAGGTGTTTGATGTATTTTCATAATGGTAATTACCAAGCATCAAGAGTCTTTCATGACAGTGATTGTCAAAAAGACTTTGTTTATGTCCACAATCTACCCAATCATCATTATTTATTTAATGAAGATCCCTTGTTGTTTGTGACAACAGACGGCGTTGTTTTGAATTTAGATCAACGCTTCAAAGAGATTGGCTTGTTTAATGAACATGATGAATTAGTTGAATTAATTGAGTTAGAGTTTATCACAAGTTGTGATACCCAAACAATTTATAGTGAAAATATCAAGTCGAAAAACATAAGTTTTATCGACATGGCTTTTAGCATCCTTATTATTTTATTAATTGTTTTATTGACCACAACAAGACGAAAGGAACCAAACCATGAAAACAAAAATAATGCTTAGTTTTGTGATTTCATTAATCTTTTTTTCAATCTTACGTTTATCAGCACATGCGCAACCAAGTACCGTGCTTAAAGCTAAGTTGCCTTATGAAATTTTATCCATTGAAGTCAATAACAACATCCTTAATGTATCGGGTTGGGCCTTTATCAACCATACACAACACTTTCTAAATCAGAGCACGCATGAAATCTCTATTTTATTTCAAAGTAAAACGCATCAATTTCAAGTTATGGGTAACTTAACCAACATTGACTTAACAGAAAGCATGCAGTATCGTGGGGCACCAACGTGCGCAAACAATGTTTATTTTAGAGAACCCTCCACGTGCAACTACAACTATAAAAACGTGGGTTTTAAAGTTTCCGTTAATATTAATCAATTTAAAAAAGAAGAAATTTACCAAGCCTATATTGTGGTAAAAGCGAAACAAGCAAACACTAATTATAAAATCCAAGCCTATTATCCAATTTCAAAGCCAGTTACGTATAAAAACGGTGATTATTTACTGCAAGTAAAGTCAGCACTTAAGGACACATCGCTTGTGATCAACCATTCAAACGTTGTCGTTCGAAAAGGACCAACCACACAATACGAGACCTACAAGCTTGGCAACGCCTGCAATACAACCTATAAAAACCAATTGTTTTATAAAGAGGGGAGTCGTTATGATGTAATTTATGAAAAGCTGTTAATAAACAACGTGTCAGTGTATAAGATTAGGGGCAAGCTTGATGTGTGTTTTGATAAGCGACGGCGTGTGGTTGAGGGCAATGACATCAATCCCATGTACATCGCATCAACCTTTGTGGAATATGGAGGCGAAAGCTTAAGCATTGTCAATCAATTGGTAAATACAGCGCCAGTTTTAACTGTAAAGCATCCAACCATCTATTTAAATGATCCCTTCAATTATAAGGACTATGTTTCTGCTTATGATGCGGAAGAGAAAGACTTAACTGCAAATGTGAGATTAATCACAAGCAATTATAAGAATCAAGTTGGTAAGTATCAAATGGTATTTTATGTTGAAGATAAACATAAGGCCTTTGATCAGAAAACGATGAACATCACGGTCTTAGGACCGTTAAACGAGCCACCAACTATTGTTGCCAGTGATAAAGTCATCAAGCAGTACGATGCTTTTAATCCATTGCACGATGTCTTTGCGTATGATAAAGAAGATGGTAATATCACACATAAAATTAAAACAAGCAACGTCGTTAATACAAATGTAGCTGGTGTCTTTAAACAGTGTTACAGCGTCAAGGACAGCCACCAAGCTGAAGCAAACGCGTGCATCAATGTGACGGTGGTTGAAAGAGATAAAATATATCATTATCGATTCATAAGAACTGTTAATGACAAAGAGGTTCATGCATCATGGCAAGCTGATATTAAGCATTTAAAGCAACAAATTGTTCAAAATGATAGTATAATTGCTTTTAAAGCCAAATAACATTACTTCGCATAATGTATATTATGTAAGATTTGTATGTTGTTTTGCGTATATTAAAAGGACAGGATGATTCACTGCCCTTTTCTTTACTTTTTTATTTTAATAGGTTCAATACAGAAAGCCCGTGTTTGGGAGCCTTAACATTAAAGTTGTCTGCAATGGTTGCTCCAAGATCGGCAAAGGTTTTGCTTGTAGGTAATGATCCTGGTTTAGTAAAACGTGGTGAATAGTACATCACAAGCGCATGTTCACGCGTATGATCGGTTCCATGGTGAGTTGGATCATTGCCATGATCACTCGTTAAGATAAGCAAATCATCCGTATTTAATAAAGGTAGCAACACTTCTAGTTTACGATCAAAGCGCTCCAGCTCTTCTTTATAGCCTTGTGGGTTGCGACGATGCCCCCACAAAGCATCAAAATCAACCAAGTTCACAAACACCATACCGACAAACGGAATTTGTGCTTGTTCAATTGTTTTATCCATGCCATCATCATTCGATGTGGTTTTAATGGATTGTGTAATCCCCTCCCCATCAAAAATATCATTAATTTTACCAATGCTGATGACATCGTATTGAGCGTCTTTCAAGGCATCCAGTACTGTTGCTTCAAAAGGTTTTAAGGCATAATCATGACGATTCGCAGTGCGTTTAAACTCCCCTTTTCTTGGTCCGATAAAAGGCCTTGCGATCACACGTCCAACCCGCCAATCTTCACGCATGGTTAATTCTCGAGCGATTTCACAGGCTTGATAAAGCCGCTCCAAGCCATAAGTTTCTTCATGGGCAGCAATCTGCAGTACACTATCGGCGGATGTATAGACAATCAAATCACCGGTTTTCATATGATGTTCACCGTATTGTTCGATAATATCAGTTCCAGAAGCAGCGATGTTACCTACGACTTTACTGCCTGTGCGTTCTTCCAGTTCATCAATCAATTCCTTAGAAAAACCGGTTTCAGTAAAGGTTAAGAAAGGTTTATCAATGTAAAGTCCCATCATTTCCCAATGGCCGGTCATGGTATCTTTTCCTAAGGAAGCTTCTTCCATCTTGCCATAATATGCAAGTGGGTATTCCATAACCTTTAACTTACTGGGTGCATGTAAGTTACCAAGACCCAGTTTTTCCATGGTTGGCATGGTTAAAGGTCCGGTCGCCTTTACAATGTTGCCCAAAGTATCGGCACCTTCATCGTTGTAGGCATGCGCATCTGGTAACTCTCCTACCCCAACCGAATCTAAAACTATAGTAAAAACACGTTTAAATTTCATCTTCATCATCTTTGATCTCCTTTGCGATCTTTGCGCCTGGGTGAAAGTCATCGTAACTTTTGTGAAGTTGTCCAGGTTGCAAGTGTGTATAAATTTGGGTTGTTGAGATGGATGCATGACCCAGTAGTTCTTGTACCACCCTTAAATCACTACCTTGTTCCAATAAGAGCGTCGCAAACCCATGGCGTAAACGATGTGGCGTTAAATTATCTTTAATCAAAGCTAAGTTCCCTTGTTTTTTAATCATGGTGTAGACGTATTGGCGTGTTAATGGTTTGCCATTTTTACGAATCAGTAAGTAATTTTTACTCGCGTGCGTGCGGTAATTTTGGCTTTTGATTAAGTAATCATCCAACAACACTTTTGCTTTATCATAGACGGGTATCCACCGCATTTTGTTACCTTTTCCTACCACGTTAAGCATCCCTTCGTTTTGATAATAATTCGAAAATGTTAAGGATGTCAACTCACTTACTCGTAAGCCACTTCCAAGCAGCAGATACACAATTAATAAATGAAACAGATCACGCTCACTTGTTGAAAATGTATCAACGAGGCGCTTAATATCATCAACATAGAGTGTTTTAGGAAGTGGCGTTTGATGATGCTTATAATCAAGTAAAATCATGGGATTTTGAATTTTATAATGAACTTCTATGTAGCTATAAAAAGCATTTAAAGCACTAACCATGCGATTGATTGTGCTCTTTTGATAATAATCATGAATGGATAATAAAAACGTTTCAATGTCTTGATGGGTGGCTGTTAAACATGACAATTCTTGCTCGGTTAAATACGCAACATAATTGTTTAAGTCGCTTAAATAAGCCTTGATTGTATTGTCACGCGCCCCTTCCACGTACGTCAGGTGATGTTTGAAGGCTTTTAAATATTCATTAGTCATAAAAAGGTTCCTCAAAAATGGACATTTGTTGGACATGCTCATCCATCAGTACAAAACGATTGGTACCGATCCCAATGTTACGGATTTCCCAATCACTGAAATTATCATCAAAAATCATAAGTGCCAACTCAAAGATATCATTGGCGTCGTTTGTTACTCTATCCAAAACAATCGAACGGCTAAACATTTGATGGTTCGTGTCTTTTATGGACAAGATCAAGTTTTTACAAGCCAGGTTACGGGCTTGCAGCCGGTTGCTTAAGTCAATGCAACATTCCCTTAAGGTTGTATGAATCTCCTCACTATCATCCGTCGGTTTAATAAGGGTGCTGCTTTGAGAAATCGATTTAATGGAGCTTTCACTTTCAACCTCACCATGATCAATGCCGTTTGCCTTCTCGATTACTTCTAAGGTGTGGTTTTTAAAAATCGGAACCAATGTTTCATAGGCAGCGTGCGCTAAATCATAAATCGTGTTAAGATTTTGTGCTTTTAGCAAAGCAACGGTCTTTTGACCCATACCATGCATTTTCTCCACGGGTAAGGGCCAAAGTTTCGTAGGAATCTCTACATTGCGGATAATTGTTAGGCCATTTGGTTTTCGCATATTGCTGGCCATTTTCGCCAGAAACATATTCTCAGCAATGCCAATACTTACATCAAGTTTTAAGGTTTGTTGAATATCTTTTTGAATCTCAATCGCGAGATCAAGGGGCTTTTCATATTTTTGAATGATGTCACTAACATCCATATAAACTTCATCGATGCTCGCTTGTTCGCATTTATCACTGTATTTTCGACACAAAGCCACAAATTCGGCACTCACGCGTTTGTACTCATCAAAATTCAAGCCCGTGATAATGAGGTCCGGACATTTTCTTAGGGCCACACTTAAAGGCATGGCGCTAGTAATCCCGTAGGATCGCGCAATGTAATTTGCTGTTGTAATAATGGCACTTTGGGTATCGGAACAAACAACCACCGGTTTGTTCGCGTATTCGGGATTGTTGTTAATTTCGACCGTTGCATAAAATGCATTGACATCAATATGAAAAATCCATCTATTCATTTGTATTTTTTTCACTTACTTCCTTTAATAAGGCTTGTGCTGCTTTTAAGGATGCATCGTAAATACGACCACTTGCGAGCAAAGCCAATTGTTCGATGCGGCTTTCTTTATTTAATAATTCGATTGACACGTGCGTTGTGGCATCGGTCGACGATTTGTACACGTTAAAGTGATTGTTTCCAAAAGAAGCGACAACCGGTAAATGCGTGATTGCAAAGGTTTGTATTGTTTGTGACAAGGCATGCATTTTAGCGCCTACCTTGTGCGCAACACTCCCGGAGACCCCAACATCAATCTCATCAAAAATAATCGTGCCACAGCCTTGTAATGGTGCAAAGATGACTTTTAGTCCCAGCATGAGGCGCGATAGTTCTCCCCCACTCGCAATTTTAGCCAATGGTGCAAAATCACTGCCAGGATTGGTCTTTAAATAAAACACAACTTTAT
>JAAZGU010000027.1 GCA_012511085.1 Erysipelothrix sp.
GTCAATAAGTGTGAGTTACGAATCCCATGTTTAAGAACGCCTTCTTTGATTTCATCGGACATTCTGGACATGTAGCCGGTATGAATAAATGCGTTGCGATCCTTTAAGAATGGGAAGGAACCCTTCTCTTGTGCAAGTTGGATCGATGCTTTATAAGCGGCTTCCGCAATGTTTTTAAAGACCAAGTCAATCGTTTCAAGTGATTCTGGGCTACCGTAACGCTTTTGGGCGTAGATGAGTAAGTCATGAAGTCCCATGACTCCCAGCCCAATGCGGCGTTCGCCAAGCGCTTGAATCTTATTGGCTTCTAAAAAGTAAGGGGTGTCATCAATGACATTGTCTTGCATGCGTACGCATAAGCTGACGCTTTCATGCAGTTTATCAAAGAGGATTTCACCGGTTTTCTTATTGACAAAGTTGGCGAGGTTAATAGCTGCCAAATTACACACACTATAAGGTGCCAGTGGTTGTTCACCACAAGGATTAGTGGCTACGACTTTTTGTCCGTAGGCCTTTGCGTTGGTTTCATCATTAGCATTGTCTAAGAAGAAAATACCAGGTTCTGCCGAGTAGGTTGCACAGAAGCTAATGAGATCCCAAAGGTCGCGTGCCTTGATGGTGCGGTAGGTTTTAATGGGGTAGCCCAAGGCTTCCCATTCCCGCACATCACCAATGTCATGCCACTTGGCATCGTAGTCGGCTTTTTGTTCTTGTGTATAGTTATCCAAGTCTGGGAAACGAAGCGCATAATCCTCATCGTTTTCAACGGCTGCCATAAATTCACGCGTTAACGTTACTGAAATATTAGCACCGGATAAAAACTCAGGATTGACGACTTCAAGTTTGCCACCGTTAATAATCATTTCATTGGCAAAGTCGACCACGTGCGATGGCGCATCTTTATTGGCTGCCAAGGCTTCATACATTTCACGTTCAATGCGTGACAGCGGGAAGAATTTCATCTTGCGTTTTGCTTCTTCCACGATTTGTTCATCTTTGGAGTTTTCACTGAGCCACTTTAAGACACGTGGGTTTTGCATTTTCGAAATAATAAATTCAATAATGTCAGGATGCCAGTCCGCTAGCATAATCATTTGCGCACCACGGCGGGAACCGCCTTGTTCAACCAGATGCGTTAAATTCGCAATGTCATTCAGCCAGCTGACGGCACCGCTGGATTTACCACCCACGCCTTTGGCAAGTGCCGATTTTGGACGCAAGGTGGAACCGTTGGTACCAACACCACCCCCGCGTGACATGATTTCCATGACTTCTTTGCGATGATCAGCAATGCCGCCGCGTGAGTCATGAATGAAAGGCATCACAAAACAGTTGAAGTAAGTAACTTCCGTTTGGCTGCCGGCGCCATAAAGGACCCGGCCTGCCGGGACAATGTTGAGTTGTCGCAGTTGATTAAAAAAGAGGTCGCCAAAGTGGTTTTGACTGTCCTGAGCTTCGGTGTTTGCCAGGGCAAAACCAACCCGTTTCGCGATTTGTTCATAATATATTTCAAGGGGCTTGTCGACTTGACTTAAGGGGCGCACAATCCTACCGGTTGTGGCTTCTTCTTCATCTTCGCAAGCACCACGCCATTCGTCTTCTAATAGGATGGTGACTAGCCCTTCATCATGGTCAATGGCAAGCACTTCACCAATCCCACGTGCTGGGAATTTTGGATCATCACGCACAATCGTCAATACGATGTCACCAACACCAAGTGTTTTTAAGTTACGGTCCTTTTGGGCGTAACGGTCTAACATAACCAAGCGTGAAACACCGGCATGAGTTATTTTATAATCATTTTCAATCGGATAAAGATGCGGAAAATGATTGTGGATGTCGTTGTTTAGTTTGTTAATGGTTGATGATTGATATTGCATGTGACTCTCCTTTGTGTTCAAAAATTATAATAACATAAAACACGCCTAATTATTATACCTTATTCATCAAAGCAAAGATATAATCGGATAAGCGATTCACGTAAATACGAATGATGGGATAATCGGTCGTTTCTTTAAAGGTGGCGATGATGGAGCGTTCCATCTTTCTGACTTGCGTCCGTAAAACATTGAGGGTCGCGCGATAAACATCATTGAATGGGTAGTACCAATCAAGATCAAGATGTTGCACGGCATCAATGGTGGTTTCTAAGTTGGTGATGAGTTCTTGTTTGAATGCATCGATGGTTTTGTAGCCCGCAACAATGGCACTCATGAGCACCAATTCTTGTACGCGATCTTTAAATTCATCCAGTTTTTCGGGATAGTTTGCTTGCGCATAGATAAAAGAAGCCATCACTTCATCAATCAGTCCTAAGGTTCCAATTAAAGGATGGTCTTTTTCGAGGCGTTGGTTGCGCACGTCGGTGCTTCCTTGATCACCGGTTTTAGTCGTAATTTTCATGAGTGACCTCCACTTTTTTAAGCAGGTGCTTTAATATATTATACGACGGTTTAAACAAAACGAGTACAATTATATAATTCGATATTGCATGGATGATGTCAAAAGAAATGCCCCTTACCCAGTAGATGAAACTGAATTGCAGGCCATAGAAAATACCGTGGTTTATCGCAAAGAGCATCCCAAATAAAAATCCCCATAAGCCACTGACAAGCGCCCAGCTGTAATGGTTGTGCTTAAGGACTGGTTTAAGGGTGTAAATCAAACCAATCCAAACAAGCCAAATCCAATAATAACCAACGACCCAATCACCTGTGAGGCCCCAGACCAGCATCTCTAATGTCGCAAACACCAGACTGATAAAGACGGACATGGAGGCAGGTAATAACAGCGCGTACATGAGCATCAGAAAAGTGACAAGTTCAATGTTTGGTAAAAACGCTAATGCAACTTGCAAGGCCACAAGTAACCCGCTGAATAAGCCAATCAAGACAATTTTAAGGGTCGGTTTCATGCTTAAAATCCTGCCGCAAAGGTAAAGGTGAACACATCGGCGTCATAGACAGGTAAGGCGTCGATGCCGGTACAGAAACCGGCTTCCACACAATCTTGGTTGGTGGTGGAATCATAACCCCACCAAGGGCCGGTGTTCATATCTTCGGTCATGTAGTCATTGACACCCAGAATAAAACGGCCGTAAGCATCATCTTTTGAACCCGATAATGAGATATCAAATTGGTTCTTGTTTTCTTGATTAATACGATCGAGCACATCCCCAAGTAATAATAAATCATCATCCCCTTTTGATGTCACTGTAATACTACCTAGCTCTGAAGCATCATCTTCAAGTGACACGACAAAAGTTAGAGTGATTGTTTTTGTTTCAAGGACAACCTTTGGTTTGAGTAGGTGATTGGCAATCAACAACGCCCCAATTAACACCAAAACCGGTAAACCATACTTCAAATACTTCTTCATTGCTTCCTCCGAAGAAAAAACACATCCTAAGATGTGCGAAAAAAGACAATGGGCTTGTCTTTTTATCTTACACCCAGAAGATAAAAAATCATTTATCAGAGTCTAGGCAGGTCTACTGGCTGATACGTCTTCCTTCAAAAACCCTTCCCGTTTGTCACAGTGGTATGTTTTTGTTGTCAATATCGACAGTTGCTGGGGCAGCTTTGGTGATCCAAATTCCCTATTATGTCAACTGACACCTATCCTGATGATTTCATTATAAAAGAGTATGGTTGGAATTACAACCGTATCGAATCATGAAATTTAAATAAAAGAGCTGAAACATATTATCCAAAATGGATTTAAACTGTGTTATTATTAGTGATAATAAGGTGGCGTTATGAATTATTCATTATTGTTGTTGGCGGCGGGGAAAAATACCAAAATGGGTTTAGGTTACACTAAAATGTTTTACAGCATGGATGATGGTGAAACAGTCTTGCATCATGCGCTGCAAATCTTTTTAAGTGACCAACGCTGCAAACAAATTGTAATTGTAACCAACCGCACCGACATGCCTAAGATTTTACTGCATTCCGACAAAGGTAAGGTCATGATAGTTAACGGTGGCGACCGTCGCATTGACAGCGTCTACAATGGGTTAATGGCAATCAAGGAAGATGTGGTGCTCATTCATGATGGCGCCCGTCCCTTTGTGAAGCTAGAAGCGGTGAACCGTCTGCTTGGACAAATGGACCACTACAAAGCATGTGTGCTTGGTATCCAATCCAAGGACATCATCAAAGAAGTGTACCAAGGCTTTGTCAAGGAAACGATTGAAAGCAATCACTTGATGTTGATTCAAACACCACAATCTTACAAAACCAGCTTTATTATTAACTGTTACACACGTGCGATCATGGATGGCATCGAGGCCTTGGATGATGCGACGATTGTGGAATTAACAAGCGAAGAACCCATTAAAGTTGTGGATGGCAATCACAGCAATTATAAGATTACGACCAAAGAAGATGTGAATTAATTTAGGAAGATGAAAAGGATGTGCATACAATAAGATGTGAGCACATTTTTTGTGGTTTAACACCATCAATATTTGGTTATTAAATATAGACACATGGCCTTGTTTCTGTTATAATACACCATACGGGTAAAGTAAAATTTACTCCTTGCCTGCAAAGGCCGTTAGACCAGAAGGAGGTGCAAACATGCGAAAATATGAGTTAATGTACATTGTCAACGCATCGCTCGATGAAGAGACACGTCAAGGCTTAATCGACAACTTGAAGAATCAAGTTGAACGTAACCAAGGCGTCGTCAGTGATGTTACTGAAATGGGCATGCGCGACTTTGCATATGAGATTGATCATATGACCAAAGGTTTTTATGTACTGATGACTTTTGAAGCCGATGTTGAGACGGTGGTCGAACTCGAGCGTATCATGCGTTTGAATCGAAGCATCATCCGACACATGAACGTCAGATTAGACGAAGAATAAGGAGCAGCTATGGTAAATCGAGTGGTATTAGTTGGAAGATTAACAAAAGATCCAATGTTAAGAAAAACGCAAACGGGCAAATCGGTACTGTCTTTTACAGTGGCAGTGAATCGTCAGTTTTCCCAAGAAGATCAAGCTGATTTCGTGAATTGCGTTGCGTGGGAAAAAACTGCAGAGTTTTTAAACAATTACGCACGCAAGGGTTCGCTGGTTTCAGTTGAAGGTCGCATTCAATCACGCAGTTACGACGACAAAGATGGTCGGCGTGTCTATGTGCAAGAAGTTGTGAGTGAAAACGTGCAACTGCTTGAATCACGTTCTGTGAGTGAATCGCGTTCCATGGAAAGTGCTTATCAAGTTGATGTTGAGTATGATGATTTCAACAATAATAATAATGATCAAGAAGATGATGGCTTAGTGCTAGACATCTCAAGTGATGATTTACCTTTTTAAAATGAAAGGAGTAATGTATGTCTTTTAGAAAACACCGTGTTCCAAGAAGAAAAGTATGTTATTTTACAAAAAACAAAATTACTTTTATAGATTATAAAGATACTGAATTATTAAAACGCTTTATTGCAAGCAATGGAAAAATCATTCCAAGACGGGTTACTGGCACAAGTGCTAAATACCAAAGAATGCTTGCAGTAGCAATTAAACGCGCACGTCAGATGGCTTTACTGCCATATGTAGGCGACTAATTAAGTAAACCTCTATCGTGTCGATAGGGGTTTTTTAAAAGAGGATGTATGAAACGAGAAACTAAAAAAATAACGCAAGGTGCCATGATTGTGGCGATG
The DNA here is from genome assembly GCA_012511085.1 of Erysipelothrix sp. Lineage (GTDB taxonomy): Bacteria > Bacillota_I > Bacilli_A > Erysipelotrichales > Erysipelotrichaceae > UBA6182. Next base: position 5,675 of record JAAZGU010000027.1, read on the forward strand.
TTGGGCATCTTGTTTGTCATTGATCGCCAAAGTGCCGGGCTTTTTGATTACATGATGGCGTGGATTATTCCACTGCCTTTTGTGGTTTATGGCGCATTGTATGGCTTAAAAGATACGCTTGTCCCTTATGTGGCCAGTATCTTTTTGTCTATCATCTTAGCGACCCCGGTGCTGGTGATTTACACCATCATGTATGGCAGCATTGGATTGATATATGGTTATGGTGTTTCAAAAAGATGGCAAGGCCGCCACTTGTTTTTTAGTACGATTGTAGGGTCAACCATCGTCTTTTTTATTACGATGTTGTTGTTTGCTTCTTTTTTTGGGTTTAGTGTTGTTGAAGATATCGAATTAATTAAAGAAATATTGGATACCTTACCGTTGCCCGATCAATTGGATATTCAACAATTCATTACCATGACCTTAATCATTACCTACACAACCTATGTTATTATGGAAGCGTATTTTTTACACATGCTCTCAAAGATTGTGTTGTCACGCTTTAAGGTCGCTTTGACACCATCCAAGCCCATCACCAGCGTACGGATTTCAAAACCATTCGGTTGGCTCATGTTAGCGGGTTTATTTATTTATCCAAGCGCCAAGTTATTGCATGCCAGTGACATGGTTTTAACCATAACCTTTGCGATCTATTGTTGGATTATCGTTTTGTTGCTCTATCAAGCCTTTGTTTTTGTTATAATAGTACAAAGAAGGTTCAAACTAAAGTTTTTAGTTGCTAGTATCATTGTGGGGTTGTTGTTAGCACCAACCCTTTTGGTTGATATATTAACGATTATTGGCTTATTGGATATTTTGACTAATATCCGGATGCGCGTTATCGGGGTGAGAGACCATGCATGAACAATTTGAAAAAATAAAAATACAAATCATTACAATTATGGTTGTCCAAGTGGGAATTGTTGTCGGGTTGCTGTTGTTTAGTTACCCCTTTGTTGTTTTCGCACTGCTTTTATTTTTTGTTGTTAATATCTTAATCATCAGTTACTTGTTGTATCAATACCAATTGGATTTGCGCCAACGTGTGATTGACATCACGCGCCTCTTAGGTAAAGAAGCCAAGGATGCTTTAATTATAGGTGGCATCGGGATTATTACTTACGATGAAAATTACATTGTGACCTGGGCCAATGAACTGCTTGAAAATGAAGGCGTGCATATTATTGGCGAGCGGATTACAAGCTTAAGCCCCTTGATGAATGAGTTGTTGTTGGGGGAGCGTGAAAGTGTTGAGTTGGACATCAACAAAAAAACATTTCAGATCAAGCGCAAAGACAACGCTTCCTTGCTTTATGTCTTTGATGTCAGTGACATGGTGCAACTGCAACGAAAATATGATCAGGAACAAGTGGTGATTGGCTACATTCATTTTGATAACTATGAAGAAACCACGCAATACGAAGAGGAACAAACTATTGCCCACATCGATAGTAAATTGCGGCAACCGGTTGTTGAGTGGGCGAAAAACCACGGGATGTTTGTGCGCCGCATTAAATCCGATCGCTATTCCATCGTTTTAAATGAAGACATCTATCAAGCGCTTATCAAAGAGAAATTTAGTATCTTGGATTATATTCGTGAGACATCGCATCAGTTGGATGTGAATATCACATTATCGATGGCGTTTGCGAAAGGGGTTAGCGATTTCATCTTGCTTGATGAAATGGCCAACAACGCCCTTGAACTTGCACAGAGTCGCGGTGGTGACCAAGTGGCGATGAACCAATACAATAAAGAAATTACCTATTTTGGTGGCAGTTCACAGGCACAAGAAAAACGCTCCAAGGTCAGCGTGCGCGTCATGGCACATGGGCTGCGGGAACTGATTATTCAATGCGCTTCGATTATTGTTGTCGTGCACAAGGAAATGGACTTTGACTGCATGGGTTCGGCATTGGCCATTAGTCGTATCGGTAATGCGCTATCCAAACCGGTTTCCATCATTTCAAAAAGTGGGGGTGTGGAAGCCAAGCTTAATAAGGCGATGACCCTTTATCAAGAGCACTTGGAAGCCCGTCATGATTTTGTCAGTGAAAGTGAGGCACTGGAACTTTACAGTGACGACACTTTAGTTGTGGTCTTGGATCACCACAAAAAAGAACAAAGTAACGGCGCGTCACTTTTGGATATAGCGAAGAAGATTGTCGTGATTGATCATCATCGCCGTCAAAAGGATTTTGACTTTAAACCGATGATGGTGTACATTGAATCATCCTCATCTTCAGTGGTGGAACTAATCACGGAAATGATTCCGTATTTCTCATTACCGCTTGATATCTCCCCAATTGAAGCAACCATCATGTTTACCGGTATCTTAGTGGATACCAACCGTTTTAGAAACCGCACGGGCGTGCGGACCTTCGAGGTTGCCTCGATGCTGAAAGCATACGGAGCTGATCCGATTGAAAGCGACATGTTGTTGAAGGATGAGATCAGTGAATTTGAACTAAAAACAAAAATACTGAGCAAGGCCCAGTATTTAGACCATGGTATCGTGCTTGTGCCTTATGATGAAAACAAGATGATATCGCGCACCGTGATGTCACAAGTAGCGGATACGCTACTCAATGTTAAGGATGTGGAAGCCACCTTCGTGTGTGCGAACACTGAGCAAAACATAACCGCCATTTCGGCACGTTCCAAGGGTAAAGTAAATGTGCAGGTCATCATGGAAGCCATGCAGGGCGGGGGCCACTTCAGTGCCGCAGCCACACAAAAAGAAGACAGCAGTGTCGCAGAAATGGTTGAGCAACTCTTAGTTGTGATTGATGAATATTTTGAGCAAAAGGAGTGACTATGAAAGTAATTTTATTAAAAGATGTGAAAAAAGTTGGGAAAGCCAATGAAATAGTAGAAGTATCGGATGGCTACGCACGGAACTTTTTGTTTCGCCGGAATTTAGCGGTGCCAGTAACCGAACAAAGTTTGGGTATTTTAAAGCAGCAAGAAAAAGATGCGGCGACCCATCAAGCTAAAATCAAAGCCGAAGCTGAAGCAACGAAGGTGAAAATGGAAACCATCGAGTTAACTTTTAAACTGAACGTTGGTGAGAATCAAAAAGTATTTGGTAGTGTTTCCACCAAGCAAATCAGCGATGCGCTTTTAAAACAACATGATATAAAAGTGGATAAACGAAAAATCAAGAGTGACCCTTTGGTTGAACTTGGTGTATATCAAGTGGATGTGGAGTTGCACAAAGCAGTGCATGCGAAATTAAACGTACAAATTAAAGCACAGGAGTAAAGCATGAGTAGACAATTACCCCATAGCGTGGATGCGGAAAAGGCCCTCTTAGGTGCTGCGATGATGTATCCATTTGCGATTAAAAATGCAAATGAATTAGGTTTACAAAGCGGTGATTTTTTCATGGAAGCGCATCAGCATATCTTTGATGCGATGCTTGAAATCAGTGAAGCTGGTAAGTTGATCGATGTCACGGCCCTCATCAGTGCCTTGGAAGATAAAAAGACCCTCAACATGAGCGGTGGCGTTGATTACATTATGGAGCTGGTGGATCATTCCATCTCATCTGCCAATGTGAAGTATTATGTGGAAATCATTCAAGATAAATCCTACATGCGTAACTTAATTTTTACGGCGCAACGCATCGCTGAACAAGGGTTTTTAAGTGAACACAACATTGATGACATCATGGATGAAGCAGAAAAACAAATTTTACACGTGACGCGCACGCGGCGTTCAAGTGACTTTAAGGACACGCGTGAAGTTGTGCATGATGTCATTGAAAATATATCCAAGATGAGCGAACAAAAAAGCAACATCACCGGACTTAAAAC
>JAAZGU010000239.1 GCA_012511085.1 Erysipelothrix sp.
CGGTGTACACCCCGCAACAAGTAACAGATTTAAAAGAACTGTACCGCAACTTGTTTGACAGAAACTCCGTTTACAACGATGCCAAAGACGTTGCTACAGACTTTAGAGATCGGTTAAAAGAGCTTGCAGCTAGCGTAAGTACCCTTTTGGCACAGAGCAGCGACTTTCCGTTTGTGAAAACATTACAACCTTTCTATGATCGCTTGCACGAATGGTCTTTTAAGAGTTACAAAGAGATTGTTGAAAATGTACCTCATTTAGAAGAACTGCTGATAGCAACTAAAGAAAACGAGTTCGATCCCATTACATCATTTATTAATGGGCAGCAAGCTGTAATTTATAAAAACATCAGAAGCACTGTAGCCCAAAACACCCCTAACAGCACTTTTGTTGTAGGAGACGAATTTAACAACCTGGTACAATTTCTTGAAACCCCCAAACCCTACCTGGGCAATGAGCTTAAGGAGGCAGAAGAATACCGCAAGGTGCTACAGGAAAAGATTAAAACGCTCATAAAGACCGAGAAGGAAACAACACAAAAAGAGTATAAAAAAAGCTTGGAGATGTTGCACAACCATCCCGAGTTGCAAAAGCTGACACCAACAGACTTGAATAGGCTTATCTCACCCATTGAACAAAAATTGGCTGACCTTAACAACCAAGAATATGTGGGTAACCTTCGTTCCGGCAGGGATGAACTGTCTGCCATGGTAGTGAAAGCACTCAATACAGCGGTGGAACTCAACGCTTCAACTGCTACGTCGCCTTACGGAGAAATAGATACGCAGGGAAAACACAGGGTAGAAGGTACGCCTGTCATCAAGTATGTAAACAGGAACAACGTACACGTTCCTTTTCCTAAAATAGAGCTCACAACTGCCGAAGATGTACAGAACTATGCCACGGCACTACAGGAAACTTTTCTTAAAGAAATTGAAGACAATAAGCGCATAAGGCTTTGATTACCCGATAATCAATTAAGTAATGGATACAAGCAATTTAAAACGATTTGCACAAACAACCCGTATTCGCCTACTGGAAGCGGTACAAGATATACTGGAATATGTGCTGAACCTCGATGCTGTTGTCTTGCGCGACTACGCTGCATCAGTTCATACATTAAAGAAAGATGTGGAGCGTATAGGTAAAGAAGCCTTGATTGACAAAGTAGCTTACACCTGGTTCAACCGCCTGATGGCATTGCGTTTTATGGACGCCAACGGCTACCAACCCCTCCGGCTGATGGTGATTTCACCTAAAGAAGGATTTACCCAACCGGAAACTCTGGACGAGGCAATGCGGGGATATATCCCCGAGGAGTTGCGAGTGGACAAAACGCGCATCAACGACTTGCTGGATGGTAAAATCACTTCTCCCAATCCGCAAAATGAAGTGTACAGGATGTTGCTGGTAGCATCATGTAATTACTTGCACAGCTTGTTCCCATTCTTGTTTGAACAGCTGAACGATTATACAGAATTACTCCTACCGGATGATCTGATTTCAGAATTGTCCATCATCCATGACTTTGTGGAAGGAATGACACAGGAGGATTGCCAAGAGGTGGAAGTGATGGGGTGGTTGTATCAGTTTTATATTGCAGATAGAAAAGAAGAGGTGTTCGCAGCTAAAGGCAGAGTGAAAAAAGAAGATATCCCATCTGCTACCCAACTGTTTACGCCACGTTGGATAGTGGAATATATGTTGCAAAACACGGTGAGTAAACTGTGGTTGCAGAACAATCCGCACTCGTCTCTAAGGAAGAAGATGCCTTACTATATAGAAACTGATGCATCAAAGTCTGATGATTTTTTGAAAATCAGTAGCCCTGAGGAATTGACACTTTTAGATCAAGCGTGTGGTTCTGGTCATATTTTAGTATATGGTTTCGAGTTGCTCTATCATATATATGAG
>JAAZGU010000216.1 GCA_012511085.1 Erysipelothrix sp.
GTTTCGCCCGTTAACGCGATAGAGTATAACCTAGCGATAGGCGTACTTGAAGAGGTTTAATCAGTGATGGTTAAACAAACTAAGGTGGTAACACGAGCACTCTCGTCCTTGATGGATGGGAGTTTTTGTTTTTTGGAGGGTATTATGATTGAAATTAGAAATGTTACAAAAAGTTATGGCAACAATGGGAATCGCTTAATTGCACTCAACAATGTGAGTGCGACCATTGATGACGGTGAATTTGTAGGCATCATTGGCTTTAGTGGTGCGGGTAAATCGACACTGATTCGGCAATTGAGTTTGATTGAACAACCCGATGAAGGGACAATTTATCTGGATGATGTTGATCTCTTTCAACTGCGCGGTAAAGAGCTGTTAGCCATGCGCCGTCAACTTGGAATTGTGTTTCAAGGTTATCAACTGCTGCAACAGAAAAATGTTTTTGATAACATTGCCTTTCCTTTGGAATTAACGCATACCCCCAAAGATGTCATTGAAAAGAAAGTGTTGGACTTGTTGCAACTTGTGGGGATTCAAGACAAGGCACAAGCTTATCCTAGTCAATTGTCAGGTGGACAAAAGCAACGTGTCGCAATTGCACGTGCTTTAGCATCATCTCCAAAAATCTTGTTGTGTGATGAACCGACAAGTTCCCTGGATGGTGTGACCACCAAATCCATTTTAGATTTACTTAAAGAAATTCATCGAAAAACGCAATTAACCATTATTATCATCACGCATGAACTCTCAGTGATTCGATCAGTCTGTGATCGCGTGATTGTTATGGATGAGGGTCACTTTGTGGAACAGGGAGATGTGGATGTGGTGTTTAACACACCCAGTCATCCAACGACCATCGACTTACTTGCCCATCATGTGGAGGCCTTATGAAACAACTCTTATGGACTGGTACTCTGGATACCATTAAGATTGTGCTTACTTCCACTTTCTTTGCGAGCTTAGGGGGTTTGCCTTTAGGAATCTTGTTGACAATTTGGAAAAAGGACAACATTGCACCCTTTCCACTTGGGGAGAAAATCCTCGCTTGGATTATCAACATTGTCCGTTCAATTCCCTTTATTATCTTAATCATCGCTTTGTTGCCGCTGATACGTATTATTGTTGGCAAGGGATACGGTGTTCAAGCGTCCATCTTTGCGCTATCCGTTGGGGCGATTCCCTTTGTGGCACGCGTGGTTGAATCAGCACTTTTGGAGGTGGATGATCTGCTTATTAAAGCAGCGATTACGATGGGGGCAACCCCATTACAAATTATTTTAAAAGTGTATTTGGTCGAAGCACTTCCAAATTTAATTCGATCATTGTCACTCACGATGATTACCTTGGTTGGCTATGCCGCCATGGCCGGTGTCGTAGGTGGTGGCGGGTTGGGGGATATCGCCATTCGCTACGGGCTGCATCGTGGCGAACATAATGTCATGTTTATGACGATCATCATCATGATCGTGATGGTGCAAGTCGTTCAAACATTATTTAATATAATTGCGGATCGCATCGATAAGCGCCGCGTTTAAGGAGAAAGAAATGAAAAGATTAATTATTTTACTGATCAGCATTTTCGTCTTAGTAGGA
>JAAZGU010000217.1 GCA_012511085.1 Erysipelothrix sp.
AACTTCAAAAGCGTCGCAACCTCTACAACAAGTTTGTGCGTGAGTACCAAGGGCGTGTCATGATGACGCCGATTCATAGCGTGATTCCACTGGTTATTGAATTCATGGAATTATTGAATGAAGACATTGATGATGAGTATCAAATTTATGAGCGCAACGGCATCATTAATTTATTAGGGCATCTTGAATCCTTCGATTACAACGGGGCTGCCGAGCTTATTGACGGGGAGATTAAAGGTTTTCTTATCACGAGTTTGTTGGGAGAAACCATGGTTCAAATCAACATTGAGAAGGCGGATAAAAACATTCCAGGCATTTATCAGTACATGGAAAGTGAATACTTTAAAATGTTTTATCCTGACATTCAATATATTAATAAAGAAGATGATATGGGTAAGGAAAATTTAAGGCATGCGAAGCTTGCCTCAAAACCCGTTTTCCTTATCGAAAAATATCGGTTATGTGAAGGAGTATGTCATGATTAGTAAAGCTAAACCATCTGACAAACTTGAAATTTACCACAGTTGGAAAAGTCTGTTTGCCTTTGATGATTACGGGTCCATTGATTTTTTCTTTGCCAATTATTATGACAAAGGTGAGACCTACGTTATCAAAACAGATAATCACATTGTTTCAAGTGTTTGCGTGTTTGAACATCCTATCCATCTTATGGATAAGGTTATTCAAGTTTCATACTTGGTTGGTATTTACACCATTGAAAAATATCAAAATCAAGGTTATATGCGCAAGTTGCTGGATGGTGTCTTACACATCAATGATGCCAACACGCTCATGAGCATCTTGATGGCCTATAACCCGGAACTTTATCAATCCTTTAAGTTTGAGCCTTTTATTGATCATCAAGTTGTGCAACTGTCCAAATCAATGGTTCCTGCAGTTTCTACGATGAATATTACCTATCAAGTGGATAGTGTACAACTGTTAGAAAACTACAAACGTTTCATGCGTTATTTTGACGGTTATAAAGTTCGCACAGTGCATGATTTTGATGTGATAAAAAAAGATCTGCAAGCTCAAAATGGGAAGTTGGTTGGGTACGTTAAGGATGATGAGTTGTTGGGCTACATGATGTACGTGATACATGATTATTATGTTGAAATTCTTGAAATTGTATACTTTGATGTTGATATGTTAATGCGTTTACTCTATTTCGCCGCAAATATTAATCAAAACATAAAAGTTCATATATCGACGCAAGAAAATTGGAAAAACCTCTTTCCACGGGCTACCATTGAAACCCAAACATTCATCTACGGTCGCATCAATGATATTTCCTTATTTAATGATTTATACGAGTTAAATATCCAGGGTGTGAATGATCTTTTCAGACTTGTGAAAAAACCCTTGTTTTTCAATGAATTTCAATAAAAGTTTTTAATCTTGATAAATGCTTCACAATTGACAGTGATGTATTATCGACGTATAATTATGATTGTCAAAGGAGGAAATATTAATGACAGTTAAAGTAGCTATTAACGGATTTGGCCGTATCGGTCGTCTAGCGTTCCGTCAGATGTTTGGAACCAAAGAATTTGATATTGTTGCAATTAACGATTTG
>JAAZGU010000028.1 GCA_012511085.1 Erysipelothrix sp.
GATGCTTCTTCATTTTTTAAATTAAGCTGTTCCGCATCCATCAAGGATTTGGCTTGTTTTTGATTTGATTGCGCAACCTTATAGCTTTCTTTCGCATTGTTGAGGCTGAGTTGGGCATTTTCATCATTGACACTCATCAATAAAGTGCCTTTTTTGACGTATTGCCCCTCACTAACATAGACCTTTTCAATCGTACCTAAAGTCCCAAAGGTTGCTTGTTGGATGTTTTTTGGTTGAATAAAACCAACAAACTTCATTTCTTCTTGATTGAGTGAAGTTTCGATTTCTAATACCTTTACATTTTGAATGGTAGCTGGTGTTTCAATTGGCTTGCGTGGAAACAACAACATGGCTGCCACTAAAGCGATAATAATCGCAACGACACCAAGCACAATCCATTGATTTCTTTTATTATTCATGATTAAACCCTACCCTTAGCATGGTGACAAACAAAGTTAGATACAAATTGACAATCGCTTTGAGCTCATCGAGTTGATCATGATACGGGACCAGTGTTTCAGTCAGTCCTTTTGCCAAGCCACTCATGATGGCCTCCGAAAGCATTTTGCTGATTTCTTCCGTGTATAAAATATGAGCGTCGATGATGTCCAACTGATCAATAAATTGTTGAATCACATGATACAAGCTCGCAACGACTTGATCATAAAAACGCGGATAATTCAAGACAATGAGGCTTTCCTCTTTGTGATGTTTAAAGACCGTTAAGATGCCTTCCGAAAGTTGTTTAACTTTGCGATCAATGAATGATATCGCTTTTTCTAAATCGTAGTCATCACCGATGGGTTCCTCAACCAAAGACAACACCTCATTGAGGCGCGCTAAAGTTGGCATCATAATTTCATCGGCCAAAGCTTCTTTGTTTGTAAAATAACGGTAAATGTTACCGACGGTAATGTTTGCATTTTTCGCGATGACACGCATCGAGGCCGCTTCAATACCGTTTTTAATAAATTCTTGTTTGGCGGCCGCAATAATTGCGGCACGCACGTTTGGTTTTTGTATTTGTGCCATATTGTGAACTCCTGTTTACATTTATTAGTATACGCCTGTTTACACATTAATGCAATAAAAAAACCATGATTTTTCCATGGTTTCTTCCTTTACTTTCTTAAACCTAAACGGCTTACGAGTTTACGATAACGGTTCACATCTTTTTCGCGTAAATAGGCAAGCATGTTACGACGCCGTCCTACTTTTTTAAGCAAGCCACGATTGGAATGGTGATCTTTTTTATGGATCTTGATGTGTTCAGTTAAGCTGTTGATCTCATGAGTCAACACCGCAACTTGCACTTCAACGGAACCAGTATCACCTTCGTGTTGCGCAAACTCTTGAATGATTTCTTGTTTTTTCTCTTTGGAAATCATAACTTCCTCCTTTTTGAATTGTCCTTTATTTCCAAGTAAGTGGTCGGAGAATCCAACGAACCTAGAAGTAAAGCATGTGTAGTTTATCATGATTTCCAAGTTATTGCAATCGTTTACCGCTTTCGTTAAACTTAATTCATACGGAGGTCAATTATGAAAATCGCATGGATTGGTGTGGGCATCATGGGTTATGCCATGGCAAACCATCTCATTGATGCCAACTATGATTTAAAAGTATACAACCGCAGTCCTCAAAAGAGTGAACGTTTAAAGCACAAAGCGCAGGTTTGTTATCGCATTGCGGATGTCGTCAAAGACGCTGATGTCATCTTTACCATGGTTTCGTTGCCGGAAGATGTACGTAGCGTTTATCTCGATGATGGCATTATCAAGCATGCAAAACGTGGCGCCATTTGTGTTGATATGACCACTTCATCCCCTTCTTTGGCACAAACGATTCATAAAGAAGCCATTAAAAAAGGCATCTCGGTGTTGGATGCGCCTGTTAGTGGTGGGGATGTGGGGGCCAAAAACGCAAGTTTGACCATCATGGTCGGTGGTGATGTGCAAGCCTATGAAAAAGTGCTCCCGCTTTTAAAACACATGGGGAAAACCATCACGCATGTGGGCGGTGTGGGCATGGGCCATCATATGAAGCTCGCCAATCAAATCGCCGTTGCTAATAACTTATTGGGTGCAATCGAGGCGCTTGCTTACGCCCAAGCTGTCGATCTTGATCAGGCTCTGATGATTCATGTTCTCAGTGGTGGCGCTGCTAACAGTTGGCAGTTGCAGGTTAACGGGCAACTGATCATCGCACAAAACTACGAGCCTGGCTTTATGAATGTTCATTTCATTAAGGATCTGCGGCTGGTGCTAGCGGAAGCTGCTGCGCATCAACAAAGCCTCCCTATGGTTGAAAAAATCCTCTCGATGCTGGAATCGCATGATGAGGCAAGCTTTCAACAGGAGGCTACAATCGCCCTGTACAGAGACTACATCATGGCATAAACAACAACAACACGTCATGAAGAAACAAGCGCCCTTGGGTGCTTGTTTTTAATTGGTCTCCCTCAGGGACCAGCCACCCTTTTTCAATTCCCTTTTGCAGAGCAACCTTATGTTTTAAAAACACATCCACTTTTAGTTTTTTAGAAAGTGCTTTTATATCGATGCCTTCACTTAAACGCAAGCCCATCATAAAGTGCTCAAACAGCAAATCCTCATCATCCAGAACAACTTGTTCACTGATTAAATGCGTTTGATTTAAATAATGATGCAGATTCCCGCTGTTGGTTGTTCGTACATTTCCAACTTTAGATGCGGCACCTGGACCAACACCAATAAAGTCATCGTAATGCCAATAGGCCAAATTATGAGCGCTGTAGCGTTTGTTTTTCGCAAAGGCACTCACTTCATAATGTTCATAACCGTGCGCTTGTAAAAAATTAGATGCCAGTTCATAAAATTGACCTTCAAGTTCATTGTCAACGGGTTGCACGTTCATGCGCGCAAACTTCGTGTTTGGTTCAATGGTTAAAGCATACAAGGAAACATGATCAACCTCTGCATCCACAAACGCCTGCAGGGTTGCTTCAAAATCCGCAAGCGTTTGGTTTTCAATGCCATACATGGCATCGAAGCTCACGTTGGTAATGCCTGCTTGCCGCAATAAATTCAAAACATGCAAGACATCCTCGTAGCTATGTTGGCGTTCCAAATACCGCAACAAATGCGATTGGATGGCTTGCACTCCCACACTGACACGATTAACACCTAGTTCAACCATGGTCTCAACTTTAGCTTGCGTCAGCGTTTCCGGATTCACTTCCATGGTCATTTCACAATCCAAAGCTTTTAAGCGCATCAAATTTGGCTTTAACGTCATCAATTGCTTATTGGAAAGACTGCTTGGAGTTCCGCCACCAAAATAAATGGTTTTAAAAGGACCTTGAAGCAAGGCAAGGTCCGCATTGATGCGCGCTAAAACCACATCCGCTAACTCTGCATTGTATTTAACTTTCATAAAATCACAGTAACCACAAATGTGCTTACAAAATGGAATGTGAATGTATAAGGCTTTAGGTTTGTTCATATTTTTTTATAATGGCAGCGATTTTTGTTTCCAGTTCATGGTGAATGTCGATGTCTAAATCGTCAATAATCGCTAACAGCACCATAAACACATCCGCAACTTCTGCCTTTAAGGCGGCTTCGTTGATGGGACTTTGTTCACTTTCGGTGGTCAGCTCATTAACTTCTTCATTAAGATAACGCATCAAAGAAGCAAGGTTATCGGTTTTGTCCCATCCTAAACGGTGGCGCATCGCATTCATCAAGGCTGTCATTGTTTTCATCGTATCACCGTGTTTATTATACATTAAGGCAAAGGTGCAAAGCGAGCGTTGAAGAAACGCAACATTTGCGGCTCATAAACAAATTTCAAGCCCTTGATATCTTGCGCATGGTTGTAGAGATGAATGACGCCATCTGCGACGACATCCAAATGCGAATAAGTGTAAACACGTCGTGGAATCGTTAAGCGCACCAGTTCTAACTTGGGATAATGATGTTCGTTGGTATCTTTATCACGCCCTGCGGAAACGATGCCACGTTCCATAGCACGTACGCCACTTTCAACATAAATCGCAGCTGCCAAGGCTTGTGCCGGTAATTCATCTTGGCTAAGATGCGGGCAAAAGGCACGGGCATCTAAAAAGACCGCATGACCACCAGCGGGTTGCACAATCGGGACATTCGCTGCCAACAACCGATCCGCTAAGTATTGAACTTGACTGATGCGATGATGAATGTAAGGATACTGAACGGCTTCTTTAATGCCGATTGCCATCGCTTCCATGTCACGACCTGCCATGCCTCCATAGGATGGCATGCCTTCAAAGACAACCACAAGCTCTTTTGCTTGATTAAAGACCGCTTCATCGTTGGTCGCTAAGAAACCACCAATGTTGACAAGGCAGTCTTTTTTACCACTCATGGTACAGCCATCAGCGTAGGTGAACATTTCTTTCAAGATGGCTTCAATGCTGTGGTGTTGATAGGCTGCTTCACGTGATTTAATAAAGTATGCATTCTCTACGCAGCGTGTGGCGTCCATGTAGACGTCGATCTTGTAGCGTTTCGCTAACTCATAAACGGCTTTGATGTTCGCCATTGAAACCGGTTGACCACCGGCCATGTTAACGGTGACCGCCAAACTGACATAAGGCACATTTTCCGGTTTTGCTTCAAGAATCACAGCTTCGAGTTTTTCTAAATCGATGTTGCCTTTGAAATCATGCTGGGCGCTTGGTTCATGCGCAGCATCAATAATCACATCCTTAAAAATACCACCGTTGGCTTCTTGATGATAGCGGGTGGTTGTGAAATACATGTTGCCCGGAATGACATCATCTTGTTTTATTTTGATTTTACTTAATAAGTTTTCAGCGCCACGCCCTTGATGAGTTGGAATGATGTATTTAAAACCATAGACATCTTGCACCGTCTTTTCAAGGTGGTAAAAATTCTTGCTGCCAGCGTAGGCTTCATCACCCAACTGCATACCGGCCCATTGCTTATCCGACATGGCGCTGGTTCCTGAGTCAGTCAACAAATCGATGTAGACATCTTCACTTTTAAGTAAAAAGGTGTTGTAACCAGCTTCTTTAATCTTTTCCTCTCGTTCTGCTTTTGATAACATTTTCATCATTTCGACACTTTTAATGCGAAACGGTTCTGCGGGATATTGTTTCATAATCTACCTTCCTTCACTTTATAATCTACACAATAAAAAACACCCATTCAAGGGTATTTTGTCATGTAAATCTGAAAGCCGTGAAAAAGCCATCAAAAAGCGATGTAATTCGTTTCAAACCCTGCTTTTACTCATCATCCATGGATAATACAGCTAAAAAGGCAGCTTGCGGCACTTCCACGTTTCCGACTTGCTTCATACGTTTCTTACCTTCTTTTTGACGTTCAAGTAATTTTTTCTTACGGCTAATGTCGCCACCATAACACTTTGCTAAAACATTTTTACGCAAAGCCTTAATGTTGGTGCGCGCAATGATTTTTTGATTAATTGCGGCTTGGATTGGAATTTCAAATTGTTGCCGGGGAATCAATTTCCGTAATTTCTCGACAATGGCCTTCCCACGATTATATGCGAAATCACGGTGCACAATAATGGACAAAGCGTCCACCACTTCATGATTTAAAACAACGTCCATCTTCACTAAGTTAGATGGTTGATAACCTGCCAGTTCGTAATCAAAGGAAGCATAACCACGTGAAACGGATTTAAGTGTATCAAAATAATCGTAAACAACTTCCGATAAAGGAATCTCATAAACCAGCTTCATGCGAACATTGTCCACATAATCCATGGATTTAAAGACACCGCGCTTTTTTTGATTGAGTTCCATGATCGCTCCAATGTGTTCTTCCGGTACGAAAATGGTCGCCTCGACAATCGGTTCCTCAATGTAATCGATAAGATTGGCCTCTGGCATCAAAGATGGGTTTTCAACTTCAACTTTCGTTCCATCAATTTTGTAAACATAATAAATCACGGAGGGTGCAGTCGCAATTAAATCAATTTTGTATTCACGTTCAATGCGTTCCTGCACGACATCCATATGCAATAAACCTAAAAATCCACAACGAAAGCCAAAGCCAAGTGCGCTTGAGGTTTCCGGTTCAAACTTTAAAGCAGCATCGTTTAAATTTAATTTTTCCAAGGCATCTTTTAAATCATTGTAACGGTTGCTTTCAGTTGGATACAGCCCACAAAAAACCATAGAATTAAGTTCACGGTATCCTGGCAAGGGCTTTGATGCTGGATTTGCAGTGTGGGTGATGGTATCACCAACCCGCACATCCGCAATTGATTTGATGGATGCGGTCACCCAACCGACTTCACCGGTGGTCAGTTTATCTTTCTTCACTTCTTTGGGTGTTCGAACGCCAACTTCAATCACTTCATATTCAGCACCTGCCGCCATGAATGTGATTTTATCGCCAACCGCCAATGTCCCCTCTTTAATCCGCACAAAAACGATAACTCCTCGATAGGGATCATAGGCAGAATCAAAGACAAGCGCTTCCAAGGGTGCTTTTGGATCACCTTGGGGTGCTGGTACCTTTTCAATGATGGTTTCTAAAACTGCTTTAATATTTAAACCACTTTTAGCACTAATTTGTGGGGCGTTTTGAGCTTCAATGCCAATCACATCTTCAATTTGCTTGGCAACCCGATCTGGATCAGCAAACGCAAGATCTATTTTGTTTATAACAGGAATAATTTCCAAATTGTTATCCAGAGCCAAATACACATTGGCTAAGGTTTGTGCTTCAATCCCTTGGGCAGCATCAACGACTAAAATTGCCCCTTCACAGGCGGCTAAGGAACGCGAAACTTCATAAGTAAAATCGACGTGACCGGGTGTATCAATTAAATTAAAGATATATTCTTCTTGATTATCAGCCTGATAATGAAGCTGAACGGCATTTAATTTAATGGTGATGCCACGCTCACGTTCAAGATCCATGCTGTCAAGCACCTGCGACACACTCTCTTGCCCGGTATGGGTCTGTGTCATTTCTAAAATTCGATCAGCAAGCGTTGATTTGCCATGATCAATGTGTGCAATGATCGAAAAGTTACGAATGTTTTTTTGATTCAAAGAAATTCCTCCTAAAAAGCACTCCTATTATACCAAAGCTGCCTGGATAAAAAAAGA
>JAAZGU010000218.1 GCA_012511085.1 Erysipelothrix sp.
CAGGAGTTATTAAGAAATGAAAGTTTTGTTTGTAATAGTAAATCAATCAAGCCCTAAACCTTAAATACTTAAACAGTTAATTAGGTAAATAGGTAAATAATATGAAAACAGTAAATGTAGAAGACGCAACTTGGGAAACCCTTGTAATGATGAAAATAAAAGGCAAGTATGCAAACATGGATGATCTAATCAAGGCGCTTATTGTCAACCTAAAGGAGGAAACATAAACATGACTTTCATACGTTTTAAAGTCCATTGCAATCACTCAGCCAGTGAAGACGTTGAGATGGATTTAGTTGAGGATGATATGGCTTGGGTTTTTGAGTGCCCTAAATGCGGTAAACAAGTCAGCATCAGCAACTGGACCACTGACAAAGAGGGTGAAGAAGCCGAACTTGCGATTAATGGTAAAAAAGAAACCAAAGGGAGCGAATAAAAATGACTAATCTATTATCTGAAACAAAACAAGTATTGGAAAACCACAACAAAGAACCTAAAGATGTTAGTTGGGTTGGTAGTGTGGATGGCGAGTTCGCTATAACTTGGAGTGACTTTGAAAAAATTGCTGATGTCGAATATGATAGCGGATTCGGCGCTCAAGAAATAGCTAAAGATTTAGTAATTGTTTTCACCGATGGAACCTACATGAACCGAGGAGAGTATGACGGCTCAGAATGGTGGGAATACCACCAAGCGCCAACCAAAAAATCTGACGCTAAACCATTTTCAAATGTTGGTGGTGCAGGTACAATGTGGGATGATTTAGCTGAGTTAAATGAATCACAAAGAACGGAGCCACAGCCATGACAGCAAAATCTTTTGTCATTAATCGCAAGATTGTTAACCAAAAGGAGGAAAAACTATGAGTTGGAAAGCAGGCGAGGAAATAATGTATCGTGGTTGCAGATCTTGCCCAATGTTCAAAAATGAGCAACTGGCATTAATCAAACTTTACGAATTCGAGAGTAAGCTCACAGAGGCTAAAAGCATCATCGAGGCGGCCCTTAAAGCACAGCGGAACCTACCGCTGCCTCAAGATATGAAAACAAGGTTAACCTTTGAGTTTGGCGATTTTGAGAAGTTACGCGCCGCTTTATCTCTTTGCGTTCCCATTGAATGCGAGACGGGTGTTGAGGAATCGGCAGTTGACATGCTCAAACGATACAGAAGCGAATACGCTGAGCAAGGCAATGAGGATGTTAAAGAACCAATCAAGGAGGGCCAATAATGGTTTATTGTGACTATAAACGCTCTTGCAAGAATAAAGGTAGTCGATGCGGTAATTGTGAGCGTAACTATAAAAACGAAATTTGGGAAGATAACTATGAGCCTATGGAACGGTTAAATCGAAACAAAACAACCATGAAGGAAAACTGAAAATCCATGAGTTGTATATTTTGTGGGTCACCAGATGCAACGGAAAAGATAGTTTTCAAGGACACCTTCACAGCCTACCAGTTTTTACAAGCAGGCAACTTAGCGTGTGGTCGATGTGCATCCATGTTAGGGGATGCAAAGTATCGCCGTAATTGTTGGTTTATGAAGGGTACAGAGTGGCGTAAAATTGATGATGTCTTGGGCTTTTTAGCGAATATGCCTGAGCCGCCGTTTGTGTTGTACTTGACGTTGCAGAAGCGTAAGCATGGATGGATATTAGCTGTGCAAAATCCAGTATTATCAGTTAATCGTTTTGTTTTAGTGGTGGATGAATCAAAAATATTTTTTGATCGTCAACGCTTCACAGAACACTTAACGTTTTTGGAGTCATTATGGCTGCGTAAGGTTCCTAAAGGCGTCATGTCAGGCGGCTACCCCTCAG
>JAAZGU010000219.1 GCA_012511085.1 Erysipelothrix sp.
ATAAAAACTAAGGTGCATTGACATATTGTGAAAAAATTGCTAAAGTTTTTTTAATAGTATAACAAAAATATTATAACTGCTGGTTCCTGAAATGTTTCGAGTTCACATAAGTAAAGTTATCAATAGAGTAACCCACATTATGTTGCCAACTCAATCCTGAAGTCACCATACAATGGATTAAGTAATAATAAGAAAGGAATGTATATTGTAAATAATATTTAGATAATCTGATTACAATATGCTAATGCAAATATATGAATTTTGTGAATTCGAAGTTACCAAAATTAATAATTGTTTTTTTGATTTTTACATTGTACGGTTGTTCCAAAGAATTGAAAGTCGAAGATACCTATATTTTTACGAATATCCAAAATGAAGTATATTTGGAGTACTACACGAACTCCTTTTCTTCATACAATTTTCCATTCATTTTGATCTCATCTGAGCAATTGTCGGGAGAAATATCAATTGTTTTAACTGATAGTAATAATATAGAACACAAACTTCCGTTTTATATTAAGCAATTGGAGTTCAGCGAGGTTCCTTACGATGTAAAGTTGAACCTAGGATTATTTGATTGGAAAGAGCAAATAAAAAGATTTGAGCAACTTCAAATCATTGATCCAAAAGATTTTGAACAGCAAAATCAAATTATTTCAAAAAGCAACAAAAAAATGGAAGATGCAATTAAACGTTTTAATTTGTCCGATGATCCTCTATTTGATTCTTACGTTTATTTCATAGAAAGTGATTTATCCACCCTAAAAACGAACAGTTCTGCAGTTTTTACCGAACTCATTATTTATTCAGATGATGGCATGATTTACAATAAAGAAATTTCCTTGAAATTCTTCGATTCAGATAGCAACATGAAAGATGCTTCAATGTTCCCTAGAATTAGTTCAAGGGCAGGTTTTGAAATCCCTTTTGGTGAAATCATTGAATTTGATTATGCGCTTGTTATCGAAACACTATCTGATACAAAGATAATGAGTTTCACTTTGCTTAGCGAAATATGGAAAATCAAAGAAATGTACATAAGAATATACCATGACAAACAACTTCAAGAATTGACTCTCAGTAAAGATGATCTAAGTACATTTGAACTCGATGTAGAGCAGAATACTTTAATTACTTTTGTACCAAGGCTTATGAATAGTTCACCATTTGAGACGCCATTCTATTTTGGTAATTTTAATTTTGAGATTAAATCAGTGGCAAATGATACAGAGTTTTCCCTCTATCTAAATTCTGGTCTGATTTCAACACATTCAGATCCGTTTATTTATAAAAGTCATTTAATAGATGATGTTGATTATACTGACCTTTTTAAGTATAGAATAATAGCTTTTCCATCAAGCGAGAAACTTAATTACATTGACATGGAATTAGATTATTGACCAAAACATTAGTCGATGTTATTTTCATTTAGGAGGAACAAATGAATAAATATTTGAAATCGGGAATTACAGTTTTACTTTTTCTTGCTTTGGGTATCCCAACAGCCTTTGTCATTGTGACTTCTATCATTCAAGTTCAAAAATATCGAGTTCCATCAAATTTCATAGCTATTGAACGAAGTTATGGAAATCCGGTTCTATTAGAAAAGAGAGAATTCATACCAGTTCTAGTTTTAGAAGGCAGAATCAAAGCAAGTGAGAAACATGTATTAACGTATTCAAGTTCAAGCTGTTCCAGTGCAGTTTTTTTAGCAAGTATCGGTGATGAGATTGTTATTGATCAGCCTTTGATTCATTGCGGAAGCAAACTTCTTTATAGCACCGTCAATGGAATCATATCAAATATTGTAATGGGGAATAATATTTCAGTTACTGTTGATACCTTTGATAATCTAATTTTTGAAACATATGTTCAACCAGAGGATGTTCATCGATATCAACAGAACTTGGAGACTCAATATTACAATCTTGTCTACAGAAATACTTCATCCGTCGTTGACGAAAGAAATTTAATTAGTGTGGTTTATAAGATTACGAGTTCTGAAGCGTTTTATGTTAATCAAAAATTAGAAATTGTTGTTGATTTTATTGATCAAAAGATGCTTGAATATGTCGCTATAAAGGAGGCAATCTTCCTTAAATCAAGCAAACCGTACATCCGTGTTGTTTTAGAAGACCGAAGTGTTATTGGCGACTATGAAGTTGCAATTATAAGCGAAGGTGTTAATCATTATGCGTTTCGTTTTATTGATTCTTTAAGCGAACCAATACATATAGATATTGAGTATGGTGTTTATATGAATCGATTATATGGAGACTTAATACAATGATTTCATCCAATAAAGTTATTCATCTCGATTCTATTTACAAATCATACGGCGAAAAAACCATACTTAGAAATCTAAATTTATCTGTCTATTCCCAAGAATTTTTAGGTATAACTGGAGTCTCAGGATCAGGTAAGAGTACACTCATGAATATTTTGTTGGGTATTGAAGGTTATGACAGCGGATATTACACTATTATGAATTTGCCTTTGCATAGCATCAAGAACTTCAGTCGTTATAGAATTGATGTGATTAGCATGATTTTTCAAAGCTCTAATCTAATAAAAGAACTAACCGTAAGAGAGAATATTTTATTGCCTCATATTTATTGGGATAAATCTAAAGAAATTGATCATGAACAATTTGATTATGTTACAGATTTGCTAGGTATCCAATCAATTCTTAATCAAACCTGCAATACCCTTTCCGGAGGGGAGCAACAACGTGTTGCAATTGCAAGATGTGTTTATTATCGACCGCAAATTATCATTGCGGATGAACCCACTGGTAACCTTGACATTGAAAACACAAAATCTGTTGTAAGAATCCTAAAAGAACTACATAAAAATGGAACAACTATCATTCTTATTACACATGACATTCAGTTGCTAGAGTTCTGTTCTCGAGTTTTAACTTTAGATGGTGGTTTTTTAACATGAAACTCAATTTCTGGAATTTGCAGTTAAGGCACTACTTGCGAATCTTAAATGTTAAGAAAAAGCGATATTATGGAGTTTTTGCGATGATATGTCTAATTTTTATATTTGTTCTATCCTACGTAATATATCAAGATACATTGTTGTTTCATTCTTTTAAAAACGCTGATCAAGTAAAAGATTCATACATTTCAATAAATATAAATAGTGAACATGACACACTGACTCGATACAAGACGCAACAGCTTATTAATCGTTTGCAGTCGAATGATTCACGATATATTCATGAGTACATTGTTCAACAAGAATTTCAAAGCGTATATTTAGATCAAAGCAATAAATTAATTCCAATTAAAAATAGCTTTGTAGATGCTTCATTTTTCTCAAAACCTGTGATTCATGAAAGTAGTACTAACTATATTGAAATTGTTAGTATTCTGCATGGAAGGAATTTTGATTTGCTTGAAGTTAATCATAAAGTCAATGTTGCATTGATTAGTGAATCGACAAGTCTGAGATTGTTTCCAAGTGTTCAGGAATCAATAGGGAAAGAAATTAAAGTTAATATACGTGATGATATTGTTAAATTTATTGTGATTGGAGTTGTTAACGATTTTTCTTATCGAAAATCGCAGTTCAATAGTAGTGATCAAATCATTCCTTTAGAATTCTATCTTCCGTTTTCATGGTACAAAGAAGTTTCAAATCAAGAATCCATAAATGTGAATCGCTATGTTGTTTATGAAAGTAATAATCCGAAGGAAATCAACGATTTGATTCAACTTCAAAATATAGAAAATGCACAGACGACTTACTTGTATAAGTATTTTGCAAATGTTACACGCAATCGCTACATGGAGCAATACATGCAGATACTTGGTATGATTGCTTTTGTTAGTTCAGTTTCTATTTACTCAATGTTTGTTGTAATAGTAAATTACAGAAAGGAAGAAATTGGAATAAAACAAGCCATTGGTGCATCAAAAAAAGACATTTTTAAGGAGTTTTTTGTAGAAACATTTATCATTATGTCTTTGTGTTTTGTATTAGCATTAGCGATTTCGTTATCATTAATAAGTTGGTACATCATAGTCAAAAGATCTGAAATATTCGATATGAGCATCTATGTCAGAACTGAAACTGTTTTCTTAATCTGTGGATTTGTTTTATTGTTAATTTCAAGCATCTCTGCAATACTTGCGTATCAAGCTACAAATGTAGGAATTGTTGATTCAATCAGAAATATTTAGAATCATTTGAAGTAGCATTGACATAATAAACAGTTTTTTTGAATTAGTTTTATTTTACAAATACCCGGATTGTAGCTAATTTTCCACGCTAAAAATCGTAGCAAATCAACCTTGTTTGAAACTCTATAAAGGTTCGCCCTTTTAAGTACTCATAGGTCATTGGTTTAGCTTTAGGTTTATGCGTATAATGCTGCCTGCAGATTACTTTTCGCTTTAAATCAATGTTTTTAATACTCAATTGACTCATATCGATATCGCGGTAGACAGTTGAGGGAGCGATGGTGAGCTGATGTGCTTTTAAGATCACTGCAATGGATTGATTCTTTTTAAGGCCATCCTTAAGCGTTTGATCAAGATAGGCTAGTTTCACCTGATTTATCCTTGGTCCTTTCATATGGATTTAGACATTGTCTTCGTTTTGTTTTTGAGCTCGATTAGCTTGATAGAAGCATTTCGTTAACGTGCATTTTTCTAATTTATTAAGCAATGGAAGATAGCTTAGCGCCTTAATTCAAATACAATTCAATCGTTCATCGATGTTTGATCGAACAATGTTTAAACCCTGTTTTTTTTAATAAATAGTTTCCTTTCTGAACAGGATTCCATTAATATCATGCAAACATTACTTAACAAACATAACTTTAAATGAGAATAATGGCTAACGCAGAAATATCAATAAAAATTAAGGTGGTTCAATTAAACAGAAGGGTGTAATGATTAGCGTTACTTTTTAATCGAGCTTGTGATAAAATATAAACAGGAGATATGGTATGGCTAATGAATACATTCGATTAAAACAACATGATGAATTAGGCATCATCGCGATTACGAAACATGCCTTTGAACTAATCACGATTTACACGATTGAAGATGATGAAGACGTTGAGATTGTCACATCGAAATTTACACGTCCTGTCAATGTTAGAATCAATAATAACAAGCTGTATGTCACGGTTGATGTTGCTGTTCAATACGGCAAAAATGTGAATGCGGTTATTGAGCGCTTGCAAGAGCGGATTGTTCAAAGCATCCAGGATATGACTGAATATCAAAGCAGTACCGTTAATATTAACGTGACTGGTGTTGTTTTTTAGCCCACACGGGCTTTTTTTTTGCGACACTTTGAACTAATTGTGTTAAAATAGTTCATGTTGGAGGCTGATTATGAAACGACGCAAACAACGTTTAACAGCAATTGTTTGTTTTTATATTTATTTATTTAAAAATCGTGACATCATGGATATTCTCAATGATTTCAATGATGTTTTCATCGCCAATCAACCCGACGGTGATTTTTTAATGGTGGATGAAGCAACACAATTTATGATGGTGGAAGCCATCGCTGCAAAAGACTTAATCATTGCAAAAATTAATTCGTTATTAAAAACAGGGTGGGTGTTCGACCGTTTGAATTTGGTCGAACAAGCCATTTTATTCATGGCGATTAGTGAACTCGTTTATGAAGTCGATGAACGTGCTATAATTATTAATGAAGCCGTTGAAATTGCTAAAATATATGGCGATCAAGACAGTTACAAAATGATCAACGCCATTCTCGATCAAGTATGACCAATAGAGCCCTTTATGTTAGTGACATTGTGAATCAAATTAAGCAAACCCTCGATCAAACCCCAGCTTTGCAAAACGTTTCGATCATTGGGGAGCTTTCGAATGTCAGTGTGAGTGCCAATAACCATTGGTACTTTACGCTTAAAGATGAAAAGGCACGCTTATCATGTGTGATGTTTGCGAATCGGGCGCGGCTTTTAAAAACACCTTTTAAAGAAGGGGACGAAGTCCTCGTCTTAGGTCGTATTTCACTATATGAGGCAAGTGGCAGTGTGCAATGCTATGTGGCAGATATGCAACTTTACGGCGTTGGAAACCTATACGTTCAACTTGAATTAACACGTAAGAAACTGGCTGCTTTAGGATATTTTGACCCCGGAAAGAAAAAACCACTTCCCCTTTATCCACGTAAGATTGGTTTGGTTACTTCACATCAAACAGCAGCCTATCACGATGTTGTTTCAACATTAAAGCGTCGCTGGCCAATAGCGGAAGTTTATTTTCATCATAGTCAAGTGCAAGGCATGGAAGCTGTTAAACAGCTCGTGGATGCCCTTAAAACTTTAGATGAACAAAATCTTGATGTGATATTAATGGTGCGTGGCGGCGGCTCCATTGAGGACCTGTGGTGTTTTAATGATGAAGCGCTTGTCCTTGCAATTTATGACATGCAAACTCCAGTTGTAAGTGGCGTTGGCCATGAGAGTGATATTACCCTTGTGGATTATGTTGTGGATCAGCGGGGTCCGACACCGACCGGTGCCGCTGAGTTGATTACACCGCATCAAGACGATGTACGTTACATGGTTTTAAAGCTGCAAAACAACCTGGCGCAAGCGACACAACACTATATCACAAATCAAAAGGCACAGCTTAAACAGTACCAAAACCATTACTTTTTTAAGAATCCCATGAACTATGTGCTTTCTGAACAAAACAAGTTACAAATCCTAAAGAATAGATTGGTGCATTATGTGGAAAGCATGACGCATCAACGTGATAAAATTCTTCAATTGAAGCAACGATTGCACCATAGTGTCAATCAAACCATGCAAGCCAAACAAACTCAAATTAAAAACCAACAATCGCTATTAAAGGCTTTATCGCATGAAACGGCTTTAAAGCGGGGGTTTAGTATTAGTTACGTCGATGATAAAATCGTGCATCGCATTGACCAAGTAAAAATTAAAAGCAAATTAAAAACAAAGCTGAGTGATGGTTATGTTTATAGCATCATTGAACGCGTAAAGGAGAATGACTAATGGAAAACTTAACTTTTGAAGCAGCCATGGCTCGTATTCAAGACATTGTGAGTCAACTCGAAAAAGGTGAAATTCCTTTACAACAAGTGAGTGAACTCTTTGAAGAAGGCTTGCAGTTGTTAGCTTTTTGTGAGCAGCAATTGTCAGACTTTGAATTAAAAATCAAAGATTTAAGTCAAGGAAGTGATGTCGTCAGTGATGAAACTCCATGAATTAATTAAAGCAGCCTTTGAGCACGATGCGGATTCCACCATCAAAGAAGCAATGTTGTATTCGCTCGGTGGTAAAAGTAAGCAGTTGCGTTCGCAGCTCATTTTGGCGATGCTCGAAGATTATGGCGTTGAAGCAATGTTTGGTTATCCAAGTGCCATTGCTTTGGAAATGATTCAAACCTATTCATTGATTCACGATGATTTACCAGCCATGGATGATGATGGCTGGCGGCGTAATCAGTTGTCGAATCACAAACAATACGATGAAGCAACTGCAATTTTAGCAGGGGATGGGCTGTTGACAAAGGCAATGGAAGTGATTGTTACCAGTGAATACGATGCTGCGCTTAAAGTTGCGATATTAAATGAACTCACGCTCGCAAGTGGGATTAATGGTATGATTCTTGGTCAACACTATGACATGCAAGCCCATCATTTAAAACACAACAACGACGTACTAAAAATGTACAGTTTAAAAACAGGTATGTTGTTTGGTGCCGCCTTGGCAATTGGCGCGCACTTATCCAATCAAGGTTACTTGGTCGATAATTATCGTACGATTGGTCAAAGTTTAGGGGTTGCTTTTCAAATCCAAGATGACTTGTTTGATCTGGATAAAAGTGAAGCACAATTAGGAAAATCAAAAAGTGATATGGAAAATGAAAAAATCACGATTGTGACCCTCAGTGGTCGTAAAGCGGCTATTTATCTTATGACAAACACACTTAACGATGTGATTGAATCTTTAAAAAGGATGCACCAACACGATTATGTGCTCACTTTAATTGAATCGATTAAACAACGAGGGTACTAACATGTTACAAAGCTTTATTGAAAATCCTAACATTGTAAAGTCATTAAACAATAAGCAAACTAAAGAACTAGGCAACGCACTTTTTAAGCGCCTGCATGAAGCTGACACCAAGTTTTTATTCAATAAACAACACATTATGTTTGTGCTGGCATTAATTAAAGTGTTTGATTACCAGCGTGACCTAATCTTATTTGATCATGACACGCTTTTGTATTTGTTTAATGAATTGACACAAAACACCATGCAACGTCAAAGTCTCGCCTTGGCCTTTGGTTATAGTTTTGGTTCGCAGATTATCAATGAACATTTAAACATAATCAGTGTGATTGGTGATCATTCTCTGAATAAAGGGGACACCTTTGAAGCTTTGACTCAAATCGGAACTTTGAAAAACAAAGTTATTATCATCTATTTTGATGAAGATTTATCACACTCACAAGCCACCTTTTTAAGCAAGAACTTTTCACGAATCCGTACTTCCAAACCTTATACGCATATCAAAGGTGATGTTCGGAAGGTCTTGAGCATGAATCGGCTTGGAAAAGGGGTATTAAAGGGTTTAAGCGGTGTGCGCAACGTCGTGAAAGACGTGCTTCTAGCTCCAAGTATCTTTGAAGAATTAAACATCGAGTACTTGGGACCCATCAATTTCATGGATCAAAAGATGATTGTTGGGGCGCTGCGCATGGCTAAAAACGATAATCAAGCGCTTGCGATCCATCTTGTGAAACAAAAGCCGAAAAAACAAGAATTAAAAAAGCAGCAGGCTTTGGATGAACGTTTGTTAAGTGAACTTTCTTACGAACAATTGTTGCATGAGTCGCTGACGAATTACTTAAAAGATAATCAGGACGCCCTCATTATTGCAGCTTCGACATTCAAGGACGCTTTTAATTTTTTAAGTAAACAAGGGCATAAGGTATGGTTTTTTGATGCGTCTTCTCCATTTATGTTCTCATTAGCGGATGCCTTGCGCAAGTCCAGCTATAAAATCATTTTGATTTTAAACAGTGAAGATATCGAACAGGCTTCACATGCGATGTTTAGTCAACCCGATTTGCATCAGCGCAACATCACACTTTTCATTTTAAACACTGGAATTATTAAGACAGGGGAGCACGTACAATTTAATGTTTATGACGTGGCCTTGTTGTCGCGCTTATCACATAACATCATCGCACAACCTAAAGATAAAAATGAAGCACTCAATTTAATCGCGTCCGCTTTGAACTATGAAGGCATGTTTGCCTTGCGTTTATCGAATCAAGTCACGCAGCAACAAGCACATGCATTGACAGATATTGAGGTTGGAACTTGGGAGATTACTTACACGCATCCCCAACCGCAAGTGCTCGTTTTGCTTTATGGTGACATGGTTAATGCCTTAAGCAAACGCATGCAAGCCAATGAATTACCAGTGATGCTTGTGAATGCGCGTTTTATCAAACCCCTGGATTACAAGATGCTTAAAAAAATGGCAGACATGCATAAACCCATGATTGTTTATGAAGAAGATGACAAAATTGGTGGATTTTACCATCAATTGTTGGAATATTTTGCAAAGGAAAACATGACTGTTTCAATTCAACGGGTTGGAATCAATCATCCGTTTGTTGAGAAGGACAGTGTCGCGTTGACTAAAAAGGCAAACAACATTGATACAAACGCTTTAATGGAGGCAATTATTAAAACAATTGAATAATGAAACGGCTGGATTTAATGGTTGCCAGTGTCTTTGGTGTGAGCCGCTCACAAGCTTTGGATTTGATTAAACAAGGGCAAGTGTACGTCAACCACCAAGTCATTAAGAAGGCAAGTTATTAAGTTCATGAATTTGATAAGATTGAGTTATTGAAAAAACAACGGTTTGTGTCACGCGGTGGCGACAAACTTTTTAATGCGATTAAAAAACTGAATATTGATGTTAGGTATAAACATTGTTTGGATGTCGGGGCTGCGACCGGTGGTTTTAGCGATTGTTTGATTCAACTTGGAGCAAAGGATGTGGTGGCAATCGATGTTGGGAGCAACCAACTGCATGCAAGCTTACGTCAGCATCCGCAAATTAGAGTTTATGAAAAGACAAACATCAACAATGTGAATCCCAATGATTTTTCTAATAAATTTGATATAATTGTGGTGGATGTTTCTTTTACAAGCTTGAAAGTCATTTTTGACCGTGTGATTCAACACTTAAAATCAGATGGTGAAATCTTATGGCTGTTTAAACCGCAATTTGAAGTTGGTAAGGAATTCCTAAATAAAAAAGGAATAGTAAAACAAGAGCAGGTCGTGCACCATGTTTTAAAGGAAACGACCACGAAACTTCAAGCCCAGGGTTTCAAAGTCACAATTATTAAAAGTGATCTTAAAGGCAAACAAGGAAATCAAGAGTATTTCTTACATATAAAACAGGAGCAGCATGTTATTACAATTAACCGTTGAAAACTTTGTATTAATTGATAATGTAACCATCGATTTTAATGATGGTTTGCATGTCTTTACTGGCGAAACAGGTGCTGGTAAAAGCCTCATGGTGGATGCCATTGCACTGCTTTCTGGGGCACGTGCTTCCACAACTTTAATTAAAAAAGATGAAGATTCAGCTTACGTGGAAGGCGTTTTTAAGTTCAATGAAAAAAGTGAAGCTGGACAGCTTGCACATGAATTAGGTTATGATGTTAACGATGTACTTGTCTTTAGCCGTGAAATTACTAAAGACAATCGTAATGTATGTAAAATCAACCATAAGATTGTGCCCTTAAAAACACTGAGGGACATTTTAAGCGCAGAAATTGACATTCATAGTCAACATGATACTCAATATTTACTACAAGAAAAGAACCACATCCGGCTTTTGGATAACTATTTGGGTGATCATCAGCTCTTTAAGGATGTGCAACAGGCATTTAAACTTTACAAAGATGCCCAAAACCACACCAAACATGTTGAAGCCCTCATCCTTGACACCAATGACCTTGATTTTTTACAATTCCAACTCAATGAATTGGAGACTCTGTCACCTTCATTTGAAGATTATGAACAACTCCATCACCAACAAAAGGAAATGATGGCTTTTGAGAAAATATCAACAACCACTAACCAAGTTCTTGATCTTTTTGATCAGGAAGGGGGCGTGCTTGAGGCTAGTTATGAAGCCCAACGTTTACTGGAAACCATCGATAATGAAAAATTGAAAGAAGTTGCTTCCATGATGCTTGATGGGTACACAATCTTGTCAGAGGCAAGAACAAGCTTGGTGGATTACGTAACGAACTTATCATTTGACCAAGAACAATTTGACACGATCATGGGTCGCTTGGCGCAATACGATCGTTTGAAACGTAAACATGGTGGCAGTGTTGATGCCTTGCTGGCGAAGCAAGCAACGATTCAAGAGACAATTTACAATGTCGAACACCATCAACAAGTTTTAGAAGCAGCGCAATTAAAAGAAAAACAAGCTTATCAAGCTTATCATAAAGTCGCACAAGCTTTAAGTAGCGCCCGTAAAAAGGCGGCGCAACAACTATCACAGGCGATTGAAACTCACTTAAAAGATTTGCAATTGCCACACGCTAAACTGGATGTTGTTTTTACTGAAGCCAATTCAGCCCGCCATGGTATTGATA
>JAAZGU010000029.1 GCA_012511085.1 Erysipelothrix sp.
GCATGAGTCGATCAATCTCACAATCTGTGATTAAACAGGCCATCAAGGATAACCGAACTGCTTCTTGATTTAATGAAGGTAAGGTTCCGGGATAACCAACATCAATTTCATTGGCAAAGGAATTCACTTCCGCATTAAAGGTAATGGGTGCATCCGAAAACATCTTGGCCTTGCTTTTTAATTCACAGTGAATTTCAATACCAATGACAACGTCGCGTTTCATCTACACCACCTCCTGCACAGCTTGATAATCAATTAATTGTTCCAGCGCATAAGCAATCATGAACATGCCTTTTTCATCAAAAGCCTTCGCTGTGATGTTGATGCCAATTGGTAAATCATCAATGTTACCCATGGGAATTGTCATGCTTGGATAACCTGAGAAGTTACCAAGCACCATGAAATTTTCACTGATTAAATGATTCAATGACAAAGGATCATTGGATTCACCGTTGATTAAAAAGGCTTTTGAAGACGTTGCCGGGGCAACAAGCACATCGACATCTTCTAAGGCTTGGTCAAGTGCCTCCACTAACAGCCTTCTTATTTTTAAAGCTTTAAAGTAAATAGCTTCTTGATGCGCTTGTAACAGGCCATAGCCACCCATGACCATACGTTTACGAACTGCTCTCGAGAAACCCTTGGTGCGTGAATGCTCCATGATTTCCGTAATGTCATCACCGGCTTGTTGCACACCAAAATGCAAACCATTTAAATTCGCATGATTAGAACTTGCTTCCCCGTTTGCTAAGACATAATAGGTTGGTAACATCGCTTTTAATAACGTTTCATCAAGACTAATCCAAGAAACGTTGCCACCAGCAGTTTCTATTTTCTCAATCAATTGATGCAACAGTGCTTTAGTGCGCTCATCATGGATGTGATCCACAACATTTTTAAAAATACCAATGTGTTTCCCTTTTAAATCATCACTTAGTAAATGACTAAACGCTTCTAAGGGTTGTGCAATGCTTGTCGGATCTTTTGGGTCATAGCCAGCCATGACTTCCAACGCGATGGCGCCATCTTTGACGTTATGGGTAAAATAACCAACATGATCCAAAGATGATGCATAAGGAATCACACCATAACGTGAGATACGACCATACGTGGGTTTAATCCCCACAATTCCACAAAAAGAAGCCGGCTTGCGCACGCTATCACCGGTGTCAGTACCCAAAGCCATATCCACGGCCTTGGCTGCCATGATAGCTGCCGATCCGGAAGAAGAGCCCCCTGCTTGATAATCCAAATTCAAAGGGTTACGAACAATGCCATGAAAACTATTCAATCCACTGCCACCCATGCCAAGCTCATCAAGGGCTGTTTTTGCAACCATACTCACCCCTTGGTCAAGGAGTCTTTGAATCACAGTTGCATGAAAAGGTGGACGATAGTTTGCCAAAATGGCAGTCCCGGCGGTGGTTAACTCCCCTTTAATGGAAATGTTGTCTTTAACTGCAACACTCCATGTTGACAAGGGGCCATCTTTCATAGCCTGCATGGGCTCATCAAAAATAGTGATGCATGCATTCGTAGCTGGTTGAATCGCTTTTAAACGTTTGATGCTTAACTTGCTATCCATCATTTCACCACCTTCGGCACAACTACAAAATTATCTTTTGTTTTTGGAGCGTTGCTCAATAGTGCATCGCGCTCTAAAACATGCGTACCTGAATCAGGCCTTAAATGGTGTACCGGTGTTTCAAAAGGATACACCAGCGGTTCAACACCTTGCGTATCAATCGCATCAAACACAGCAAGTTGTTTAAAGTAAACGTCAAAATCAGTAAGTAAACTTTCTAATTCCGCCTCACTAAAAGTAAAATGCAATTGTTTTGCGATATCCATAACTTCTTGTTTCGTAATCTTTCTCATGCTTGCTCCTTATACATTAATATAGGTCACACTCACCTTATCTTGATGAGGAATCCGTTCTATGATTGCGATTGTATTGTTTAATGTTTTAATTTCCACCAAAACATGGACTTTGCTGTTTTCAAAACGTTGAATCATCTGCGCAATGATTTGGGTTGTGGCTTTAATTTCCATGAATGTTTTCGCCACCATATGCACATCAATTTTCAAATGCTTCAGTTCATCATTGTCAAAACGACCTTTACCCATCACGCCACTTGATTCTGGCAACAGTGTTTGCACGGTTTGTTTAAAACCACTGAAGAAACTGCTTGCATTACCATCAAGCATCGTTGCTTCATTGCTTGGGAAAATCAACCATTTTTGATGGACTTTATTAAACTGACCGCTACGGGCCACAAAATAACCATCCCCGATAAAATTGCCAGGCAAAGTACTATCAACGCTGCGTGTTGAATATAAACCAATATAAATGGGAATATCTCCCACCTGACTCAGGGTTCGTAAATAACTTTCAAGTTTACGCCCCACATCCATGGCATACTGCAAGATACGTTCATCTTCGATTTCATGCACGGTGATGCTGGTGCTGGTTTCGATGATTTGAACTTGATTCAACACAATCGCAACACTCATGCCTGCTAACCGCAATTCATTATCTTGACTTTGATAAAAATCGACCTCAATGATATCCGCAACCAAGACCGGATCATCCAAAATGACACCGGTTCCAATATCAAACTGACTGCCGCTCACTGGATTTAATCCGTAAGGATTGGTTGACGATTCACGACGCACCAGCGCACTGAGACTTTCATTATCGATTACATGACCTTCCGCAAGAAAAAATTCTTTGACATCAAAATGACTTTTTGAGCGTTCAATGAGCTCGCTTCCAACTTCGATCATATCAAAAGAACCCAAATACGTTCCGTGATAATTACGCGTGCTGGAAGGATTGAAATCACTGACAATCGCGTATTCATTGGTTTGACCCGAATAAATAATCTGTTGATCTTCTTCCACAACATCTGTGTGCTGACAGCTTGCCAGCCCCAACAACAGGACCAACAAGAGACTAAGGCGTTTCATGTTCATTGACCTCCTGGACAAAGCGAGCTTCATCCCACACTTCCACATCAAGTTCAATGGCGCGCTGTAACTTGGAACCGGCTTTCTCCCCAGCAATCACAAGATTCGTCGCTTTTGAAACGGAACCTGTAATCGTCGCCCCGTGGTCTTCCAACCATGCTTTGGCTTGATTGCGCGTCCAATGCTGCAAGGTCCCGGTTAAAACGATTGTCTTATTAGAAAAGATTGATGTTTTTACGGTAATTGCGGCTTGTGTCAAGTGACATCCAACCGCTAACAAATGATCCACAAGTTGTTGGTTTTTATGATTTTCAAAATAAGTCACAACGGAATGCGCCATCACTGGACCAATTTCATCAATGGTTTGCAAGTCAGCTTCACTGGCCTGCATGAGCGCATGAATGTTTAAATAATGATTGGCTAAAATTGACGCAGCTTTGACCCCGACATGACGAATTCCAAACCCCACTAAAAACCGCTGCAGCGGGGCTGCTTTACTGGTTTCGATTGCCTGTAAAAGCGAATCGACACTTTTTGGACCTAATTTCTCAAGTTGCAATAACGCTTCACGTTTTTCATGCAATGTGTAAACATCTTCAATGCTTGTTAAGAGTTTGGCATCGTACAACTGCGCCACACGTTTCTCACCCAATCCTTCAATATCGAGTGCTTCTTTGGAAGCGAAATGAATCAAGGATTCAATGATGCGTCCAGGACAATTGGGGTTGACACAATACAAATCAACCTCTCCTTCAAAAGACACCACCGGCTCATGACACACGGGGCATCGATGATCAAACGTAAAAGGTAAAGCATCCTCAGGTCGCGCTTCTAAGACAACTTCCACAACTTCGGGAATGATGTCCCCTGCCTTTTGGACCACAACCGTATCATTAATACGAATATCTTTCTTTTGAATGTAATCCAAGTTATGGAGCTGTGCCGCAGCGACCTGCGTTTGCGCTAAAATAACGGGTGACAATCGTGCATTCGGTGTTAATTTTCCGGTGCGCCCCACGGTTAAGAAAATATCCAAGACTTTACTTTTAACTTGTTGTGCCGTGTATTTGTAGGCCATCGCCCACCGTGGGGTTTTTGATGTAGTCCCCAGTTGTATTTGTTGATTTAAATCATTCACTTTAATAACGGCGCCATCAATGGCATAATCAAGAGAATCACGCAAGGCTTCAATCTCATGAACAAAGTCAATCACTTCGTCAATGGTCTGACAAACCTTAATATGAGGATTGACTTTAAAACCAAACGTCCTAAGGGCATCCAAGGCATCGTTGTGACTTGTCACATCATGGGCTAAAGCATCAACCCAATAATAAGCAAACATGGACAAGTTACGCTGTGCGACAACTTTCGAATCCAACTGGCGAATGGTCCCTGATGCGGCATTGCGCGGATTCGCAAACAATGGCTCACCTTCAAGTTCACGTTGTTTGTTCAATTGATTAAACATCGAGATCGGCAAATAAATTTCGCCCCGCACTTCCATATCAATGGTTTGTGACAAGGTTAAAGGAATGGCACGAATCGTCTTGACATTCTCACTCACATCTTCCCCGACCTCGCTATCACCACGTGTTAAGCCATATTTCAAGCGCCCTTGTTCATAGACAAGTGAAATCGCTAAACCATCGATCTTGCATTCCACCACGTACTCAAACGCGGTAAATTCTTTTTTAA
>JAAZGU010000220.1 GCA_012511085.1 Erysipelothrix sp.
ATGATTGCTTTGGATGTGAGTGTTCCGCCATTTAAACTTAATGAATCACAAATCGAAGCACTGCAAGCGCAACCCAAGCACGAACTAGCGCTTGAAATTGATATTGCATACACGCCCATTATGATGGAACAAAAAGTAGGACATCGTCAAGGGGTGATTCGTGTGCTTGTTTTAGCAAATCATCACCAAAAAGAAGTTTATTATCAAAAGCTTGTCACCTTAAGTGATGATGGGTTTGTGATGTTGATTGATCAACTTGTGGAATACATTAAAACACACGGAATTCCTAAGCAGCTTATTGTACGAGATGATATAACATATTCATTGCTGCAAGCATTCAATCAGCATTTTGATATCGAAATCATTAAGAAGGCACAAATGCCAACCATAGACCATTTTGTGAGTGAATTTATTTTACAATCTTTCCATTAAAAAATCCTGAATCATCAGGATTTAATAATATTTAATGCTTGTGCATGTTTAACAAGCATCGTGAGCGCCTTATCGAGGTGCTCTTTTTCATGAACCGCACTAATCATGACGCGGAGTCGAGCTTGTCCCTTTGGCACGGTTGGAAAGACAATCGGTGAAATAAAGACACCGTCATCCAGCAAGGCTTTTGAAAATGCGATGGTTTTCGCCTCATCGTAAACAAAGATGGGTGTGATGGGGGTTTCGCTATGACCAATGTCAAAGCCAAGCGCTTGCGCTTGTGCTTTGAAGTAATTAGCATTCTCCCACAACTTATCAGTATAGGCTGTTGATTCTTGTAACATGGTTAAGGCTTCCAATAATGACGCGGCAACTGCAGGTGGTAGCATGGTTGAAAACAACAGCGGTCGTGCTTTGAATGACAAATAGTCTTTAACGATTTGCTTGGTGGCCACGTAGCCACCTACAACACCCAAAGCTTTGGAGAGGGTACCAATCGTGAAATCCACTTGTCCGCTTAGGTTGAAATGGTCTACGGTACCGCGACCTGATTGACCTAAGACCCCTGAGCCATGGGCATCGTCCACGTAAACTAAAGCATTGTAAGTTTGCGCGAGTGCCACAATTTCAGGGAGGCGCGCTAAATCACCATCCATGGAGAAGACACCATCAGTAATGATTAAACATTGACGATGGTTGTGACGATGTTCCTCTAAGAGTTCTTTTAAGTGATCCATGTCGTTGTGGCGGTACACTTTCTTTTGTGCTCGACTTAAACGCACACCGTCAATGATGGACGCATGGTTAAGTTGATCAGAAAGAATAAGGTCTTCAGCATCCGTAATCGCGCTGATGACGCCGGCGTTGCAGTTAAAGCCGGATTGAAACAGCATCACGGCTTCTTCTTGTTTAAATTTCGCAAGTTCTTCTTCAAGTTGTTGGTGGAGTTGCATGTGTCCGGCAATGGTTTTCACAGCTCCTGCACCAACGCCATAGGTATCAATTGCCGCTTTGGCAGCTTGTTTCAAGCGAGGGTGATTCGCAAAGCCAAGGTAATTATTGGATGATAAATTAATCATCTCACGATGATTAATAGTAATAATAGCTTCATTAGGGCTTTGTACGATGGGTATTTCCCGATAGGTTTGATTCGCTTTTAAATGTGCGATTTCATCTTCAAAGACTTTGTATTTACTCATTTTAATGCTCCTCTAACATACAGACAACTTTACCACAGTTTCCTGATTCCATCAGTTTGATACCCGCTTCTAACTGATCAAAAGGAATTTTGTGGGTGACAATTCGATTAAGGTGCAATTGATTGGTGTCAATGAGTTGATTCACTTGATCCCAAGTTTCAAACATATGGCGTCCCGTGATGCCGACAATCGTAATCCCTTTGAAAACCACTTCGGTCGCCAAATCAACAGACAAAGGTTCATCGGGGACACCAAGCATGGCGTAATGCCCACCGGCTTTTAAATAATTAAAACCTTCTTTAATGGCGGAAACTTTACCACTCATTTCACAAATAACATCAACACCTTTGCCATTGGTGAGCGCTAGGATTCTTGCGGTTACATTTTCTTTTAATGGATTAATGATAGCATCGGCTTCCATTTCTTTTGCTTTTTCGATGCGATAATCATTCACCTCAATGGCATAGACAGCCTTGGCTTTATAAGCTTTGGCCACATCAATGGCCATCAATCCAATCGGACCACAACCCACCACCGCCACGGTTTTATTTTTCACATCGGTGGAATTGACGGTGTGTACGGCGTTACCAAGTGGTTCTAAAATGCTTAGATACTCAGGTGGTTTACGATAATTAACCTTAATTGCATTTTGAGCTGGGATAGCGATGTATTCCGCAAAAGCACCATCAGTATCAACACCTAGGATTTTTGTGTTTTCACAAATGTGCATTTGATTATTTAAACAAAACTCACAGCTGTTGCATACAAGATGCGTTTCCGCTGTGATTGTTTCGCCAACAAAGAAACCAGAAACAAACTTACCAACTTCAACGATGCGTCCCACAAATTCATGGCCCATAATTTGCGGTGGTTTAATGCGATTTTTCGCCCACGCATCCCATTGATAAATATGAACGTCGGTGCCACAAATGGATGTCGCAACGACTTTGACTAACACTTGATCATCGCCACATGTTGGAATGGGCGCTTCGATAAATTCACCCCCATAGGTAGGGCTTGTCTTAGAAAAGGCTTTCATTGTTTTCATTGTTTGTACTCCTTTTACGATATCATTTTATCATATAAAAGTGTTTCCAAAACAAGAAAAAAACTCCCGTAGGAGTTTTAAGCAATTGATTCCATGATTTTAATGAATTCTTCGATTGGTTGGTTGCCCACCAGTTCATGGGTGTCATTAATGACGATTTTTGGAACACCCGTCACATTGTGCTTGGTTGAAAGCTCCATGAAGGTTTGTGCTTCAATCATTTCACCTTCGATGTTCTTATTTAACATCGCCAGTTTGTGCGCGTTATGCACGGCACCTGGGCAGTGTGGACAACTTAAGGTTACGAACACTTTGATGTTGATTGGTTGATCAATCTTTTCAATGCGTTCCAGTAATTCTGCCGGTAATGCTTGGTTAACACCAGACATTTCAAGCAGAGCAGGAATGAATGAATTGATTTCATGTCCTGCTGGAATGCCGTTAAATTTGACACCGTGGTATTCTTGTTTGTGATCTAAAATCACAAAACTTGGCACCATTTCGATGTTGTACTTAGCGACATCGTCAAGATCTTTTTCAAAATCTTTTTCAACAAGGTGGATTTTATCACTCAGTTCTTCAACTTCACTTAACAACCCTCTTGTTTCTGCGCAGGTGTTGCATGTCCCTGCTTTTGTAAATAACACCATGGTTACGTCATTAACCATGCTACTGAAGATCTCTCTTAGTTGATCTTGGATTTCTTTGTTCATCAATTTTTCCATTGTGATATCCTCCTTGTTTTAAAAATGATGATTAATATAATCATTCGCATTAAGTGCAGCTTTGGCACCATCGGCGACTGATACAATAATTTGTTTATACATCGCATCACTGACATCACCAGCACTGAAGCAGCCTTCAATGTTGGTCATTTGTCGGTTATCGACCATGACTTCATTGAATTCATTGAGTGCGACAAAGTCTTGCACGAGCCCACTGTTAGGGATGTTGCCGATTTCAATGAAGATGCCATCCGCATGAATGGTACGCGATTGATTTGTTTCTTTATCAAGCACCACCACACCGTTCATCATCACATCACCAGTAATCTCTAAGATTTGTGTTTGTTTAAACACGGTGATGTTGTCGTTGGCAAACATGCGATCTAATAAAATCTTATCCGCACGAAACTCACTGCGATGCACAACGATGACATCTTTTGCCCATTTGGCAACATCGATGGCAGCTTCGACTGCCGAGTTGCCACCACCGGCAATGATGACCGTTTTATCTTTGAAAAGTGGTGCATCACAAATGGCACAATAGGCAACGCCTTTGTTGGTGAATTCAGATTCACCTTTGACTTCAAGTTTGCGTGGGTTTGACCCGGTCGCAATCAACAATGTTTTCGCTTTGTATGTATGCCCATCGGATGCCTTAACTTCAAATAAACCATTCGCTTTTTGAATCGCAGTGGCACTGATTCCCACAGTAACGTGGGCGTTGAGTTCCACCACATGCTCATAAAACTTGTCCCCCAATTGTTCGCCCCCAATCTCACTAATTCCTAGATAATTGTCGACGATGGAAGTATTTAGTAATTGACCACCAATGTTGGCAGCGATGATACCTGTTGTTAGGCCTTTACGCAAAGCATAAAGAGCGCTGCTTAAAGCGGCTGGCCCACCACCAACAATCAAATGATCATAAACCAAATCATGTTGAAGTTGCGGTGCACTTTTCTTTGTTAAAGTATCAAAACTAAAATTTAAACTCATCTTTTTATCTCCTTCCAACGAGCATTATACAGGGACACATCTTGAATATCAAGTGGCTTGCCCCATGTTTTTAATAATTTTACTAATCGTTGATTCACTAAGCCCCCCAAACAATTCACCAAGCTGTTTTAACGTACAGTTGCTTTCTTGGCGTAAACGCACGATGCACTGATTACGCAAGGCTTTATCCTGCTTGAGTGTTTCAAAATCACAGTCGTAAGTATCCATGATTGTTTGACACAACGTCTTTAATTCTTCATCACTTAAGGGTGCTTGATGTTGTTTCTTAAACGTAATTGCCTGGGTTTTAATGTCACTGATCCAATCAAGATCATGTTTGATGATGTTGTTGATGACACAAAAACTGTTGTAAATGCTGTTGCTTTGTTTGTGGATAGCCTGGATGTGCGCCAGCACCTCATCTCTATTGTATAAAGGTGTGCTTTTAAAGCGTTGTGGAAACAAGGTGCCTTCGCATTTACGGTAGGCCGTGTAAGATATAATCAAACTTTGCATCACTTTTGAAATGGATTGCTTATGCGTGTTGACGATTAATTTAAAGCGGTGTTTGTCCAATAAACAGTAAGCGTAAATATCAATAAGGAATTGATTTTGCGCCTGCTTTAAAAGGTCGATGAACACGTTGCGATCATCATTGCTTGTAAAAATTTCATCACTGGAATGCTGTTCGATTAAGAACACGTTCGTTTTTAAAGTTTGTCGCGGCACACGTGCCATGTTTATCACCAGTGTGATTATACCACGATGTTTGTCATAATTCAAGATATGTCCCCCTAGGTTAAAAAACCGTGATATGATACAATTAAATCATGGAAAAACGTACTGGAATTATATTAGCAATTGTCGAAACAGATTATTTTCAAGAGAAGATTGAAGAACTCAAAAATTTGTGCGCCACCATCAACATTGAGGTTGTGGATGTGTTCACACAAAACCTTGATGAGCGGCGTGTGGGCTTGCTCGGTAAAGGGAAGTTACAGGAAATTGTGAACTCAGAAGTTGATTTTGATGTTGTGATCACTTATCAAAATTTATCAAACCTTGACATACGTGTTTTAGGTGAAATCTTCGACTGTGAGATTTTAGATAAACAACGTGTCATTTTAAATATATTTGCCTTGCGTGCGCAAAGCAAACTTGCGAAGATGGAAGTCGAACTCGCAGGACTTTATTTAAAGCGTGATGAACTTGTGGGGAGTTATCAAGCCTACTCGCGTCAAGTTGGCGGAAGTGGGTCGATTGCACTACGCGGTGGTGGTGAGCAGCAGTTGCAAGTGGATCGCCGTCGCATCAATCAACGCATCACGCGTTTAAAGAAAGCAATCCATAAAGAAAAACAAAGCATTCGTGTGAGTCAACGACGCCAAAAGGCAACGAACATCTTTACGGTTGCTTTGATCGGATACACAAATGCAGGGAAGTCAACTTTGTTCAATCGCTTGTTAGCCATGAGTGAACCGGATAAATCTCACAAACAAGTTTTGAGTAAGGACCAAGTGTTTTCATCCTTGGATGTCACAACTCGTAAAATTGAAATCAGCGGTTATCCTTCTTTCTTGATTGTGGACACGGTTGGTTTTGTGATTGATTTGCCACGTGATTTAGTGGCATCCTTTCATTCAACGTTAGCGTCCCTTGAAAATGCGGACTGCATCGTTGAAGTGTTGGATGGTTCTTATGATTTAACGATGCAATTGGAAAGCATCGATCAGTTTACGCAAAGCATCGCCCATGACAACATTATTAAAGTCATTAATAAAAAAGACTTACTGACTGAAAATCACACACCGTTTTTAGCAATCAGTGCGAAGACAGCGGAAAACATTGATGTTTTGTTGGAACAAATCAAACATCAACACTTGATGGCCCTTACAAAACAACGAGGTTACATCCATAAAGACAACCTTTATCGCTTCTATCAAGATGAGCGAGTTTACGTTGAAATCTTGGATGAAGCGGAACATTTACTTTACTGCGATGTTTATTATAATCAACAAAATAAATATTTATTAAATTACATGACGGCGCAAGCTCTGTGATAAAACGGATAGTTTAAACAAACCACTCATGAAATTGTGACATTATTGTGATAATCTTTGCTTTATGTCAAAATATTTGATAGAGTTACACTATTAAGGAGGTGTTGCAATGGAATGCAAATATTGCGCGTGTCAGGGTTGTGAAAACAAACGCTGCACCCATCGAATTCCTTTGTTTTCATCACTTTCTGAAGAAGAAATGATACAAATGCAGTCGTTGATCATTCAACGGAAATACAAAAAAGGCGACTATATTTTAGTGCCGAATGAACCCATGCATTGTTTATTTATATTAAACGAAGGTGTTGTGAAAATCACACGTGAAGCGAGTGACAATAAAGAACAAATTCTTTATTTGTTAAGCAACAATGAGTTTTTTGGAGAAACAAATTTATTTGCCAACATTCCATCGACGATGATGGCTGTTGCATTAACGGATACGACCTTATGTACGATTTCAAAAGCGCATTTTCAAGGGTTGATCATGAAGCATCCTGCAATTGCTTTGAAAGTATTGGAAGAACTTTCACTACGTTTGCATAAACTCGAGCAAATACTTGAGAATGTGGGAGGCAAATCAATTGATGAGCGCCTTATTAGTTTGCTTGATGACTTCTCTGAGAAATACGGTGAAACGGTATCACAAGGTACCATGATTCATTTACCTCTCAATCGCGAAGAAATAGCGAATTACTTGGGATTAACGCGCGAAACCGTGAGTCGCAAATTAGCGAAATTACATAAAAGTGGGACCCTAAAAGTCATTGGACATCGCAAAATATTATTATATGATGAAGAAGAATCATCCCCGTGATGATTCTTTTTTATTGAGTTGACTTTCTAAGAGGTCAATAGTTTTTTCGATTTGAGAAATAACATAATCCTTGTCTTTAAAAACCGGTGCAATTTGATGAATCAGCTGTTGATGATGATAATCAAAGGTGTGCAGAATGTTACTGTCGTTTGTCTTTAAACAAATGACGTCCGTGGCGGATTGATTATTTTTTGTGCAAAATGAAACATGGAATTCACGTTGTTCAAAAGCGAGATCCAAAGTATCATCGATGAGAGACTCTTCGAGAATATACACATTAAAGAAAGCGTAGCGTACGATCGCAAAACGCAGATTTTTTAATGTTGTGATGATTTCTTGTGTCGTTAGTGCAAGGGTGCTATCACCAAAAAACAAGGGATCAAAATGGGTGTAGTCATCTTGATGTTGCAAGTTATGAAATAAAGTGATAGGTAAAACTAAAGTGTACTTAATTTGATTAAACATTGATATTTGGTTGGAAGTTATTTGTTTTTGTAAATTTAAGTATCGTAATTGATGTTGATGCATTAATTGACTGCTGTATTGTTCAAAGACATGTTTTGGTAAGAACAACGATGGCAAGTGATTCGTTGTCTTAAAGACGTCATAAGGTGTGGTGCTCGCTGTGAGCCATGCTTCCAATAATTGCAGCTGATCTTGAGTTTTAAAGGCGGTAATCATTTCTTGCGCATGAATTAACCTTCCTAAAAATAATGATTCATACATTTGCACGGTTGGTAAATGATCGTACATAAAGCAGATGTTTTCTTTTGGTGTTAATAAAGTGGAACGTGCATTGACAACAAGTTGATCTTTTAAAACCATCAAAGATTCTTTAATTGGCAATGTTAAATATTGAGGGCTGTTGTATGACCGTACGTTCCCACTGAAGTGGAGTTGATACCACAAATTTAAGTAGTTGAAAAAACTGCTGTGATCTTGTTGTGGATGATGGATGATATGAACGTTATGTTTTTTTAATACAATTTCTTGTAGCAAATCTCGCCATTCTTTTTGAAAGTTAACATCCTCACTCCACCAAATTAAGTTTTCATCCGAATAAATGTAAATATCGGTGGGTAGTGATTTCAGTGCTTGTTGCAAAAACCGTAAAATTGCTTTGCGTTTGCCTTTGTTATCATGGAAGATTGAGTAGGTTTTATTGATTTGTCCTGGTGATTCAATCACACGTGGTTGTTTTAAATTGGGAAGCGTAGTTGCTGTGGTTGTTGGACTTGCAGATGTTTGTGCACGGCGCTCTGACAAGTATTGAGTTAACAGTTGTAGCGGATCAGAAAGATGGGGTGTCACAAGTTTTTGCATGGCAAAAATATTTTGCAACGCTTGTTTTTCTTGATCGTTTTGTTTTAGATTCAGAAAAAATTGTGCAATGTCTTGCATTTGATTGTATTTAATTGAAGGATATCGTTGCCCGTTCTTCCAACGTGACACCAGCGAGGGGTCCA
>JAAZGU010000221.1 GCA_012511085.1 Erysipelothrix sp.
ATGTCATCTTTGTCGACCCACCTGTTACTGATGAACTTTCACTTTTAGCACGTTACAGCGGGTTAAAGGGTTATGGGCGACGTTCAATCTTTCATGCATTGAATCACAAACAGACAGCCCGTAACTACGCCAAAAGCATCGATACGGATTTAGCCAACTTACGTTTAATCATTGTCCATGCTGGTGGCGGCATTTCCGTAAGTGCCAGCA
This sequence comes from Erysipelothrix sp., assembly GCA_012511085.1. GTDB lineage: Bacteria > Bacillota_I > Bacilli_A > Erysipelotrichales > Erysipelotrichaceae > UBA6182. The sequence goes on from JAAZGU010000221.1 coordinate 211, forward strand.
AGGGTGGGCGCATGGTGGATGTTAGCAACGCACTAGATGGCGAAGGACCCTTCACACCGTCACGTGTTGGGGGCATCAGCAGTGATACAATCCTGAAACTTGTTGAAAAATATGAAGGTAATACAGATAAAGTGCGAGATGTTTTACTCAACCAAGGTGGGTTAATGTCATACTTTGGCACCCATGATATGCAAGAGTTAGTGAAACAAATGGCCAGCAATCAAGAAGTAGAGTGGGTCATTGATGCCATGATCTATCAAATCGCAAAAGAAATTGGTGCTATGGCAAGTGTCTTACGTGGACGTGTTGACCAGATTATTTTAACGGGTGGTTTAATGTACAATCCTGCCTTTGTTGCGCGCTTGTCACGCCGTATTGATTGGATTAGTAATGTTACGACTTATCCTGGTGAAGATGAACTCTTAGCGATGCTGCAAGGTGGTTATCGTTATTTGAATAAAGAAGAAGAATGTTTGACTTATTAAAGGGGATTTGAAATGAAATTATTAGTTGCGGGTGGAGCTGGATACATAGGCTCGCATACTGTTGTGGAGTTGTTAAATCATGATCACGAAATTGTGATTGTTGATGATTTAAGTAATTCTAGCGAAGATATTATTGAAAAAATAGAAACTATTACAAATAAAAAAGTGTTATTTTACAAACTTGACGTTTCTAAAAAAGAGCTTGTTGAACCCTTGTTCAAAAAGCATCATTTTGATGGTATTATTCATTTTGCAGGTTATAAAGCTGTCGGTGAATCAGTAGAAAAACCATTGTCTTATTACCATAACAATTTGCTTTGCACAATAACTCTTGCTGAATTAGCAGCTACTTATAAGGTTAATCGCTTTGTTTTTTCTAGCAGTGCAACAGTTTATGGAAATCAACAAAGTCCTTTTAAAGAGGATATGGAACTTCTTGAAACAACCAATCCATACGGTGAAACAAAGGCAATGGGTGAACGCATTTTAATGGATTGGTCAAAAGCGAATCCCAATGTTGGTATTAGTTTGCTCCGTTATTTTAACCCAGTGGGAGCGCATCCTAGCGGAATCATTGGTGAAAAACCACAAGGAGTCCCAAATAACTTAATGCCATATATGACTCAAACAGCCAAAGGTATTTTTGACAAATTGTTTGTTTATGGATCTGACTACCCAACTAAAGATGGAAGTGGGGTCAGAGAGTACATTCATGTTGTGGATTTAGCTCAAGGGCATGTCTTAGCAATTGAAAAATCAACACCTGGAACGCATGTTTATAATTTAGGTCAAGGAAAAGGGATATCGGTTTTAGAGCTAATTCATATTTTCGAACAAGAAAACCAAGTTGAGATCCCATATGAAATTACTGAAAGGCGTGCCGGAGATATTGCGATATCCTATGCCG
>JAAZGU010000222.1 GCA_012511085.1 Erysipelothrix sp.
AACATTTACTCTATTGATGCTGCAAATATAAATTTATTTTACCTATCTCATACTATATTGATTCTTGTAAATTCACTTGTTATTTTGATGATTATTCCAAGCGATTAATTTCCAAATAATAAAAACTTAAAAAACATAATTTTAGAGCGTTCTAGACGCTCTTGTTTAAGTCCGTGAATTTTATATCAAACTTTTGAGATATATGGTACAATAATTGTAATAAACGGTACTTATGTACAATCTATACAAGTTAAAATTCAGATAACAAGTCCTTTTTTTCGTGCAATTCCCTTTAGTAATTAGAAAGTTATACTTTCTTAAGATATGCGCACTTATAATAGCGCTGAAAGGAGAAAATTAAAATGACAATGAAAGGAATACAAAAGTTTTTTTGTGCTTTTTTAATGGTGTTGTTTGCTTTAAGTGGCCTCACCATGACAAAACAAGTAGTTTTGGCAAACGGAAACGAACCAAATGTCACGAAAATTCTCATTGGAAAAGAAAGTGATAATGTATATTTGGATGCATCAACACCTTACCTTGTGGATGGTGCACCATCCAGCGAAGCCACTGGTGCAACGGCTTCCCTCATTGGTGGTGTCTTAACTTTAGATGGTTACGATGACAAGCAAATCGCAGTTGTTGAACCTACAGATCCTGACACAGCTCATCTGAAAGTTAGTTTGATCGGTCATAATACCATTACAAACAACCTAGAACCAAATGACACCACTTACAATTATGGTCTTATCAATGATATTGGTGGTAGCATTGAAATTCATGCTGATGATGAGGCAACACTCACTATTAGAATTACAGGTGCCCCATCCCGTGCTATCGGCATTGGAGTTCATAAAAGCTCAACCCCTTTTCGAAAACTTGATCTTACCATCTCAGGAAAAGCTATGGTAACCACAAACATAAATTCCAATATAAGTGATCAATCGAGAAACCTTTACAGCATTAATTTGCATATAAGTGATAGTGCCCCTAACAGTACTTTTAGTATCCTTGATGATGCAAGTATATCTAGTTCCGCTGAAAGTTCTCTAAAAGAAGGAGTTGGGTACTCATTTCTAGTTAAGGGAAAAATGATTGTCAACACCACTGGGTCAATCTATCTTTCTAATAGTTTCACCACTAACAATTGGCCTTTGATTACGGTGAAGGGCACATTAGACCTAATTAAAGTTAAAGAAATGAAAATTCTGGGGAACAAAGAAAATACGGCTGCTTTTGTTCCAATTGCACCCAATGCAACCAAGAATTTTGCAGATGACATATGCATCATGATTGATGAAAAAAACCATGAAGCAATCTATCGTAGTGGTGGATGTTCAATTTCTGTTATTAATGGAGAAGCCAATAAAGCGAAAGCGAATGTTAATGAAACCATTACCATCAAGGCTGATGATCCACCTGCTCACCTGCTATTTAATAAATGGACAAGTAACGATGTCACGGTTGATAATGAAACAAGTCCAACAACCACCTTTGTGATGCCGCGTAAGGATGTCTCTGTTAAAGCAACTTACAAAGATAACCCTGACGCCAAGTTTAACGTAACAGTGACACATGGTAGTGGCAGTGGTGATTACTTCCCTGACGACGAAGTTGAAATCAAAGCTGATCTAATCCCTGGCAAGGCCTTTGAACAGTGGGAAGTCAGCGATGGTGTCACTTTAAAACATGGATTGCAAGCAGAAAGCACGTCCTTTACGATGCCTAAAAAAGATGTTGTGATTAGTGCACTTTATAAAGACATCGTTTATACCATTATTGAAGGTGCCGATCAAAGTCTCGACAAAGCTAAGTTAATTGATCTTGTTGTGAAAGCGGATGGCGAATTTGTTTTATTTGATGGTGTCAATATAGATAACAAGCCATTGGATAGTAAGCATTATCAAGCCGAGGCTGGTTCCACGATCGTTCGCGTGTTTAAGGAATACCTAGCAGGATTAGATGATGGTAAACACAGCATCGATATCTTGTTTGCAGATGGTGT
>JAAZGU010000223.1 GCA_012511085.1 Erysipelothrix sp.
AAGAGAAGATGGATCAATTGTACTTAATCACTGAAAAAGGAGGTACTCCTTTAAAAAGAAAAAAACTATGGTTGGCACTTAGCTTTTCAATGATTTATATCCTGTTATTTACGTTGATGGAGTGGCTATCATTTTCATTTATTTATAACTTGCAAGCATGGCATGCTCAAATTGCGGATGTCTTGCCTCAAAATTTAGTAATTCAAGCGCCGTGGATTTTAAATTTACATTTGTGGCAATATTTTATCCTAATTTTAGTTATACGAGTGGCCTCCACTTGTGCAATTGCTATGATAATTGTTGGTATTTCAAACATGCATCGCACGTTACTGACGACTTATGTTGTGGCAATCGCTATCTTTTTTGTTCCAATCCTACTCAAATCTCTTGGCAATCAAATCTTTGATGCGTTTACTGTTGATTACTTATTGATGGGAAATGCGTTTGTCTATCATGGTCTGAACATTGTTAATGCTCTTGTTTTATTTGGTGCCGCAACTGCACTATTAATTCAATACATGCGTTTTGAATAAATTGATGTTATAAAATATTGCTTGTATTAAAAATATCTCAACAAAAAATCCCTTGAAGCTACAACAGAACATTGTGTTGTAAATTATGGGATTTTATCATTAAGCATTGCTAATTGTTTGTAGTTTACTTTTTCTTACCACTAATTAAACTGCCAAGAATATCCGTCACGTTGCCGACGATGTCATCTTGTTTTTTTGCTGTTGGTTTTGGTTTTGCTTTAGGAGCTGCTTTTGGTTTTGCCATTGCTGAGGCAAGCATTCCGCCCAAAACAGAACCAGCACTGCCTTTGGCTAGCATTCCAATTAAGGAACCAGCATCAAAGCCACCTTTAGCTTGTTTCTTTTGATTTCCAAGATAACCCATAACCAGTGGGGCAAGCATCATCATTAATTTCGCCGTGTTGGCCTGTGATAGACCTGATTTTTTCGCAACATCCTTGGTGACATTATCAGTTTTTTTACCAAAGATGTGACCTAAAATCTTTTGACCATCTCCAAGATCCACGTTTCCTAAAAAGCCACTCATGTCGCTGATGTTAGCACTCCCATGATCATCAAGGGCACCCATGAGTGAAGCTAAACCTTTGTCGCTTTGCGCGTTTTGGTTTAGACCATCAAGCAGTGATGGAATCAAAAGACCCGTTGCACTTTCAATTTGCTTTTTATCCGCTTTTAAGTTTTTAGAAATTGTTTCGGTTGCTTTGGACTGCATTGCTTGATTTAAAATTGTTTGTAAAATATCCATTTCTTCCTCCATGGGCTTATTATATCAAAATATCTTTTTAAAAGAACCGCGATGCTTGAAAGTCGATTTGAATCTTGTATTTTCTAAAATTATGGTATAATTTTATCATCAAGGAGGATGTTATGGCTACAAAAAAGGAAGTAGTTAAGGTTGATGTACCTATAACTAAAAAAATGCCGGAAAAGAAATTCGTTCCAACTCCGGAGAATAAAAGCAAAGCAACCCGTAATCGTTTGATAGCGCTTGTTTTATGGCTTGTTGCGATTGCGATTGAAGTCTTTGCTATTTTCCAGCTCAAGCAAGTGACAATCAACATGACGATTATGCTTGTAAGTCTTGTTGCTATGGGTGTTTTAGCTGTGATTGGTTCACTCTTGTGGCAAAAAGCAAATCGTTTGGACCCTGCATCTGAAAAAGACAAGGTCAAGTTTTTTATTCAAAATCAACTTGGGGCTATCATTGCAGTCATTGCTTTTTTACCACTTGTGATTTTAATTTTGACGAACAAAGATCTTAAGGGTAAAGAAAAAGGAATCTTAGCGGCGGCTGCCGTCGTTGTGTTTGCAATTGCAGCCATTGTTGGTATTGATTTTAATCCAGTATCAGCGGAACGCTTTGCCCAAGAAAGCGCACTTGTTGAAAGCTTAATGGGAGAAAATGCGCCCGTCTATTGGACGGAGAATGGCACTCGTTATCATTTGTATCAAGATTGTCAACACATTAATACAAGTCGTACCGAGCGTCATTATGAGGGTACGGTACCGCAAGCGTATGAACTTAAAAACATCAAGGAGATGTGTAAAACCTGTCGAAAACGGGCGGAAGCCGCCTTGGCGGATAACACAGAATAAAAGGTCGATATCGACCTTTTTTTAATTACGATTCAAGAGTAAGGACAGGGCATACTTTCTAAGAATCATGATGATAATTAAGGTTGCGCCAATCATAAGCATGGTGACCCCGCCGGCCACATACCACGATTGTAAATACCCTTTATAGATTAGATAACCTACAAATCCTGCGTAGGCCATTGATGGCAAAATCGTAAACATTGAATTCAAGTTTTGCTTGACGGCCGCTTGTTCCGATTCCCAGACAAGTTTTGGACGTATCACATCGATCAATAAACCAAAGTAATTAATAAAGACAATTCCAATGATGGCACCAAGCATAATTAACAGCACGACAATGGGTTTCAATGTTAGATAATAAAGGACGATGACTAGGGTCGTCAGCAGTCCTAAAACTGAAAAGAGAATCCCGCTTAAAGCTTTGGCGTGCAACTGACTCATAAAATTCATGGGTATCATTTTCATGAAGTAAAGGTTTTTACCTTCACGTGAAATCGCAGTTACGCTAATCACATTCATGGAG
>JAAZGU010000224.1 GCA_012511085.1 Erysipelothrix sp.
ACAGCAGCCTTAAGGTGGCTCTGTTATGTGTGATAGCTTTTCTTTTAGGAGCGTTATGAAACAGGAATATATGGAATTGGCATTAAAGTACGCTAACAAATCTTACAAGATGGATGAAGTGCCAGTCGGGTGCGTGATTGTGAAAGATGATGAAGTAGTCGGTTATGGCTACAATCGCCGTGAATCAAAACAAAACCCGCTGGAACATGCGGAAATGATGGCCATTAATCAAGCAGCAAAAAAACTGAAGACGTGGCGGCTACAAGGTTGTGACTTGTATGTGACGCTTGAACCATGTCCCATGTGTGCTGGAGCAATTATCCAAGCACGCATCGACCGTGTTTTTTTTGGCGCACATGATCCAAAGTCAGGAAGTTTTGGAAGTGTCATGGACTTAACGCAAATCAAAGGATTGAATCACTACCCAGAAATTAAGGGTGGTATTTTGAATGAATCAAGCAAGGAATTGCTTGTGGAATTTTTTAGAAAAAAACGAAAACAAACAAGCGCAAAAAGAAACGTCTAGTTTCTTATTCTTGCTTTATTGTGGGGTGGGTTTTTGTTATAATTAAAGGGAAAGCAAGAGGACTCTATGTTATATAAAGCATTGTATCGTACGTATCGCCCAAGCACGTTTGAAGACGTTGTCGGACAACAACACATCGTGCTTACCTTGGCTAATGCAATTAAAAATAATAAGATAGCGCATGCCTATCTCTTTTGTGGTCCCCGCGGAACTGGGAAAACCACGGTTGCGAAATTAGTTGCCAAAGGGGTGAACTGCACAGGTGGTGGCCATGTCCCTTGTAATGAATGTGATCACTGCATCAGTATCACCAGAGGCAGTCATCCTGATGTTGTAGAAATTGATGCCGCCAGTAACAACGGTGTCGATGAAATACGCGACCTAGTTGAAAAAGTGAAGTATGCGCCCTTGGAGGCAAAATATAAAGTATACATCATTGACGAAGTGCACATGTTATCAACAGGTGCTTTTAATGCTTTGTTAAAGACTTTAGAAGAGCCGCCTGCCCACGTTATTTTTATTTTAGCGACGACAGAACCGCATAAAGTGATACCAACTATCATATCACGATGCCAGCGCTTTGACTTTTCGAAAGTTCCACCTAAACTGATTGCGCAACGTGTGGAGTATGTTTTACAAAAAGAAAACATACAATATGAAAAAGAAGTTGTACGCCTCATCAGTGTGTTAGCTGAAGGTGGATTACGGGACGCACTCACAATTTTAGAACAAGTGATTGCGTATGCTAAAGACAATTTAAAAGAAGAACATGTCCACGAGATATATGGGATTACGACCATCAAAGAAAAGATGGAGTTGTTGAAAGCGGTATTTTCAAAAGATGTTAATAATCTGTTGGAACATTTAGCAGCCATTGAAAACAAGAGCCACGATATTAAACGTTTAACAAACGATCTCATTGATATATTAAAAGAAGCCGTCATTTATGCTTATGCTAAAAATGATCAGATTCTACAATTCCTCGATGAAAATGAGGCACAGTCGATTTTAGAATATCATGATGCAAGCACCTTGCTGGCAATGGTTGATATTTTAATTGATACTTATGAGAAATATCGTAATGCAACGAATGTTTTGGCTTATTTTGAAGTAAGTTTGCTTAAGATGATGAACATCTTAAGTCCACTTGAGGTAGTCGTGGATCAACCGATTGTACCTGCGAAGGAAATTGTTAAAGAAGTTGTACCGGTACAAGCCCAGCCCACACCGGTAGCAGTCCAAGAGGTAAATACCATTCAAAAAACAAAAGCAGAACCACAGGTTGTTGCCAATACAAAAATAGAAGAAGCCCAAAAGGATGAAACACCTGCAGTTGTAGAAGTAAGCGCATCCGTCGCTGAGCGATATCCAATAGAAGTGTTGGTGCAATGTATGGTGGGTGGGCAAAAAGATAAGCGTATTGAAGATAGTGAAAAATGGAAAGCACTTTCTGATTATGCAAGTGATTTAAAATGGGCAAAAGAAGCACGCTGGCTAATGCCGTCTGAAATTATTGTCAGTGGTGAAAGCTACATTGTGGTTATTGTGAAAAGCCAAGCTGCCGCAAACCTAATCAATGAAACGAATCATGATCAAGATTATCATGAATTCACAAATTTAATCTTAGGAAAGCCAAAGCAAGTGATTGCGATTACAAACGAAACCTTTAAAACAGCCTATGAGACGTTTAAAAAGCAACATCAGGCTAACAGGCTTCCAAAACCCTATCATGTTGAAATAAAAAACACGGTTAAAAAAGAAACAGTTGTGGAAAAAGCGGTGAACTTATTTGGGGAAGCGCTTGTTGAAGTAAGTGAGGATGAATAATGTATCCAAAAGAACTGGAACGATTAATAGAAGAATTGAAGAAATTTCCTGGGGTCGGCAATAAGACAGGCGAGCGCTATGCCTTTGAACTTATTGAGCGAAGCCCAGAAGAAATAAATGCATTTGTTGAAAGCATCGTGGATGCGAAACAAAACCTTAAAGGATGCGAAGTGTGTGGCAACATCACAAACACGGATGTGTGTGCCATATGTCAAGACAAAAGTCGCGATCAAAGCACCATCTGTGTGGTGTCGTATCCAAAAGATGTCGTTGCGATGGAAAAAACAGAACAATTTAATGGAGTTTATCACGTACTCAATGGCGTGATTTCTACTTTTAAAGG
>JAAZGU010000225.1 GCA_012511085.1 Erysipelothrix sp.
CTTTCAATCGAAATATTAGATTAACGCAAACCACGCGTTAATCTTTTGTTTTTAGCAATCCTCTGTATAATAGAGGCAGGAGGACATCATGCAAAGACAAATTATTTTTTTCCTACTTGTCGCCGTATTAGTTGCGATTTTTGCCTTGACGAATTCGCAGGTTGTGAGCGTGCGTTTGTTCTTTTGGACCTATGAGCTTTCGCAGGCATTAATCATTTTGTTTTCAGTGGTGCTCGGAGCACTGTTAGTGGGGATTTTCAACGTGCTGTCCCATTTTAAAAACAAAGGTAAACACGGCGTTGATGTGAAAGAATTGGATGAATTAAGAATTAAAAATGAATCATTAAAACAAGGGATTGCGCAGGCCAACCACGAGATTGAGACCCTGCAAGCGCAGGTGAATCAATACATGGCAAGCCATCAAACACCGCATACCCCTTAACGTGAGGGTAAAAAAAGATTAGCAACGCGGCTAATCTTTTTAATTACAGTAATTTCAACAAGGCTTCCAAACTTGTCTTGGCATCCCCTAACAACAAGGACACAGAATCTTGATCGTACAAGGTGTTTGGAACCCCTGAATATCCAGGTTGGCGATCAAAGTTACAAATGACAACGTGTTTGGCCATATCCACATTTAGAATCGGCATCCCGTAAATGGGAGTATCGGCTGCCGTGTTTGCGGCAGGATTGATGACATCGTTGGCACCGACGACTAACACCAGATCAATATCTTCAAACTGTTGGTTGGCCTCATCCATTTCCAAGAGGTCTTCATAATCAACATCAACCTCAGCCAAAAGCACGTTCATGTGACCGGGCATCCGGCCTGCCACTGGGTGGATGGCGTATTTGACATCTTTTTGTTGATTGACAAGCGTATCGCTGATTTGCTTGATGGCGTGTTGGGCTTGTGAAAGCGCCATGCCATAGCCTGGCACAATCATGATGCGTTGTGCAGCTTGTAAGCGAGCTGCCACTGTCTCATAGCTGACTTCAGGATTGATTGTTACTTGCGGTTTCACGTCCACATCTGGCTTTGTGATCGCAATCGCGGTTTGGCCTAACAGGATTTCCCTTAAGGAACGGTTCATGGCTTGGCACATGATCTGTGTCAAAAGCAAACCCGCCGAACCCACTAGGCCACCCACAGCGACCAAGAAGGGGTCGCCAATTGCCATGCCGGCAATGGCACCACCGATACCAGATAGTGAATTTAACAAGGAAATCGTGATGGGCATGTCAGCACCACCAACGCGAATCGCAAAATAATAGCCAAACAAGAGGGAAGCACCCGCTCCAATTAAGGCTAAACTGGGATGTTGATACCAACCCGCTAACGCAATTGTGAGGGTACTGACGATGAGCCATAAGCTCGTGAATTGATGGTGAAATTTTAAAATGATGGCTTTTTGACTGATGATGCGATGCAGTTTCGCTGCCGCTACAAGGCTGCCACTTAAGGTCGCAAAGCCAACCACAATCGCGAGACTAGCCGTAATGCGTTCAAAACTGGTATGGCTTTGCCCAAAGACAAGCAAACCAACAAGTGCGGAAGCGCCACCACCAAAGCCATTGAGCAAGGCGACACCTTGAGGCATGTCGATCATTTTGATGCGACTTGCACCAATTAAGCCAACCGCAATTGATAAACCAAGTCCGATTAAGAGTTGGGTGTCACTTAGAAGTTGGTAACGCTGCAAGGTAATAAAAATTATTATACC
>JAAZGU010000226.1 GCA_012511085.1 Erysipelothrix sp.
GTACACGCCCGCATTGTTGCCGGTTTGCACATCAATGGCGGTATCACCCACAAAAACGACACTATCATGGGAAACTCCCAATTTTTCACATGCCAAGAAGATTCCTTCTGGATGTGGTTTATGTTGACTGACATCATCCAAACCAATGATGACATCAAAGTAAGGTTCCATATCATAAAAATCCATACCAAATATAATTACGTCGCGCATTTTACTTGATACAACCCCCAACTTATAACCGTCTTCTTTAAGTTGTTTTAATGTTTCCATGACACCTTTTAAAGGTTTCGCATAATCATAATGCAGTTGGTTGCTGATTTCACGGTATTGTGCGATTAAGTCATCAATTAAGTGTTCCTCAAAATAACGACTAAAAGATTCTTTCAATGTTGGTCCTACAAATTTGCTCGCAGTTTCATCATCGATCTCAATTTCTGGACGATGTTTTTGAATCACCTGAACCATACTTTGTTTCACAATCGGTTCAGTGTCCAACAAGGTCCCATCAAAATCAAAAATAATCACTGGTTTTTCTGACATGGTAAGTTTTCTAAAAACACCCAACGTTCCTAAAACACCAACAATAATAAAGATAATGGACACCAGCTGTGCGGACCGGAAATTAAAAAACATTAAACTGTCAGTGCGCAAGCCTTCCACAAAGAAACGTGTCACACCATACCACATTAGGTAAGCATACACCATGTCCCCACGTTTTGTTTTAGTAAACTTTTGATACACAAAGGTGATTAAGAAAAATCCAACGATATTTAAAACGGATTCATATAAAAATGTCGGAACTCGATAGGCGTTGTTAATGAACATGTGATCGCGAATAAACACAGGCCAACCATCATAAAATGAAGCATCTACAATGTTGCCGTAGGCTTCTTGATTCGCAAAGTTACCCCAACGACCAATGCTTTGAGCAATTAAAATCGAGGGCACAATCGCATCTGCAAGTCGCATAAAGTTAATGTTTCGACGTTTTAAATACCAATAAGCATAGCCGAAGCCAAACAAGAGACCGCCCTGAATTGCAAGGCCACCCTCCCAGGTCATCAATATCTTCAAGGGGTTCGCCAAATAATATGCCAAATCATAAAAAGCGACAAACCACAAGCGTGATCCAATCACACCAAAAAACAGTGCACCGATGAATAAATTATCACCAAGTTCACTATCATAACCAAGTTTCTTAAAATTTCTTAAGACGACCATGTAGGCAAGGAAAGCCCCCGCCAAGATCAAGATAGCATACCATTGAATAGACAATGGCCCCAGCCTTAGAAATGTTCGTTTATCTTCAAAAAATACCATATGTTTTATGACTCCTTAGTTTGCGCAAGGATGTAGTTATAGACGCGTTCATCAAATTCAGCCCCAGCATCAATGCCACGTTCCTTTAAATTAAAGTCAGTAACTGCCGCTTCAATTAATACCGCGAGGTTGCGACCCTCTTTAACGGGAAACACAAGTTGCGGTATTTCAATATCAAGCACGTTCATGAACGATGTTTCATCCATGCCAACGCGCTTGTATGCTTTACCATCTTGCCATTTTTCTAAATACACAACAAAGTCTATGCGTGCTTCATCAAGCATTGAACTGGCACCAAACATGCGCATGACATCTATAATACCAATCCCCCGCAATTCCAACAAGCCTTTTAATAAATGCGGTGCAAACCCAATGATGTCATTATGGACGCGCTTGACATCAACGCGATCATCGGATACCAGCACATGCCCTTTACGGATGAGCTCTAAACCCACTTCACTTTTACCCATGCCGCTATCACCTGTAATCAGGACACCCTTACCAAACACACTGATTAACAC
>JAAZGU010000227.1 GCA_012511085.1 Erysipelothrix sp.
AAAAGAAATTAAAGTGGAATTTGTGAAATTTAAAGACAATTGTTTTAAAAGCAAATATGGTATAATTTAACAGGAAGGTTTGTGCATGAAACTAAATTTTGTGAACAGGACAGCGTATCCAAAGTGGAATCATTATCGCAATGATTTAAAGCAGATGTTAGCGAACACGATTCGCTACTTTTCATTGAGTGATGAACTTGCTGTCAGCTGTGTGCTGGTTGATGATGCGCAAATGGTGGATTACAACGCCACCTTTCGTCAGCGAAATCAAACAACGGATGTGCTCACATTTGTGGATGACGAGGATTCTCACTATTTAGGTGATGTGATCATCAACGTTGATGCGCTTGTGCGACAAGCACAAGCTTACAATCATACATTAAAACGGGAGCTTAGTTTTTTATTTGTGCATGGGCTGTTGCATGCTTTAGGTTATCATCATGAGACCCAAGCCGATGAAGCAGCGATGCTTGCCCATCAAAAGGAGATCTTGAAAGATGTTTCTAAAAGAAGCTATCGAAAACTTAGTCCTTAAGTTTAAGCACGCCATTGCGGGGGTGCTCATGGGGATCGCCCATGATCGTTCCTTGCGTTTGCATTACATCATCGCAGCCGGTGCAATCCTTGTCTTTTATTACTTAAAGGTGAGCGTCGTTGAATGGGGGATGTTACTACTGGGGATTGGTGTAATTATCGGGCTCGAATATTTAAACAGTGCCATAGAATTGTTGTGTGATCATGTGCAGGAAGAATTTCATGAGACCATCAAAACAATTAAAGATTTTGGTGCCGCTGCCGTCTTAGTGGCAGCCTTGTTTGTGGGCGTGATGGGCCTTATGATTTTACTCAACAACATCAAGTAAAGGAGTTACTATGAATCGCGATCAATTAATCGAAAAGGCTTTTAAGGCCATGGAAAACGCATACGCACCGTATTCAAATTATCATGTCGGTGCCTGTGTCTTAACCAAAGACAATAAAACATTCATTGGTGCCAACATCGAAAACGCTTCGTATGGGGCCACCAACTGCGGAGAACGCAGCGCTATCTTTGCGGCTTATTCGCATGGTTATCGCAAAGCCGATATCGCGGCGCTTGCGATTGTAAGTGATGGTGACATCCTTGCGGCACCATGTGGTATTTGTCGGCAAGTTTTAGCTGAATTGTTAGAAGGCGACACGCCGATTTATTTAAGCAATAAAAAAGAAAGTTTAGAAACGACCATCGATGCATTATTACCCATGCAATTTACAAGTGAGGATTTAAAGTGAGTTTTAAAAGCGGTTATGTTGGAATTATCGGTTTACCCAATGCTGGGAAATCAACCTTATTAAATACAATCTTACAAAACAAAGTTGCCATTGTTTCGCAAAAGGCACAAACAACGCGGCATGTCATTGTTGGTGTTTACCATCAAGAAGATTATCAAATTGTCTTTTTAGATACACCGGGTTTTCATAAAGTTCGCGATGGTCTAAGCAAACAAATGTTAAAGATGACCAACAACACCATTGTGGATG
>JAAZGU010000228.1 GCA_012511085.1 Erysipelothrix sp.
ATTTGAAACTTGTGGATGTGAACGTGCATCCATCAAAGTGGGAAGTGCGACTTTCAAAAGAAAAGCAACTCTTGCATTTGATTGAAACTAGCATCAATGAGCAACTGCGACATGATCCACAAATTAAATTAACACGTGCTTTTCAAAGCGCAAGCCACCCTGAAGATACGCATGAACCGCTTGTGTTTGACATTCCAAGCACAAGTTATGTTAGTCAAAATGAATTAAGTTACCCTATTCAAGGTGAGATGGAACGTCGCGTTCATGGTTTTCGTGTGTTAGCGCAACACCATCGTAAATACATCATCGCAGAAAATGAAGATGGTCTATACATCTTTGATCAACATGCGTCCATGGAACGCGTGCGTTATGAATACTTTAAGCGCAAGCGACTCGGTAAAGTACATAATCAACAAGCGCTCTTGTTGCCATTGTTGATAAGCAATAAATTATCCACGTTACAGCATGAACAGTTGGTAGCGGCTTTTTCAAAGTTTCAAGTTGCGATTGAACCATTTGATGCCAATTCGCTGGTGATTCGCTCGGTGCCGCAGTGGATGAGTGACACTGATCATCAAAAAGTGATTGATGACATGTTGGAGTACTTTGAAGGCGACATTCGAAAAAACGAAGAAGACATTCAAAAACACATGCTAGCAACTTTAGCTTGCCATAGTTCCATTCGTTTCAACAATTATTTGTCGGTGGCCCAAATGCAACAACTCTTGGATGATTTGATGCTGTGCGAGCAACCCGATCATTGCCCGCACGGACGCCCAACTTTTATTAAAATCAGTGCCAAAAATCTTGAAAAGGAATTTTTAAGATGATTCAAGTGTTGGTTTTAGGCGGTATGACCGCAACCGGCAAAAGTGAACTTGCGATCCAGTGGGCGCTAGCATTCAATGGTGAAATTATCAGCGTTGATTCGGTCGGTATCTACCGGCAATTAAACATAGCTTCCGCAAAATTGTCACCTGCCCAGCAACAAGGAGTTGTTCATCACGGCATTGATGTTGCGGATATTTCAACACCCTGGTCCGTGAAGGAGTTTGTGGATTATGCACGCCAGAAAATTGACGAGATTCAACAGCGCAACAAGCTGCCGATTTTAGTCGGTGGTAGTGGTCTGTATTTAAAAGCCATTTTGTATGATTATGAATTTGAAAAGGAAAGTGAAGCGGCAGAAGGCATGTGGGACTTGTACACAAACGCGCAGCTGCATGCGTTATTGATGGAAGTTGATCCCCAGCAAGCCGCTATCATCCACCCCAACAACCGCAAGCGTGTGATGCGAGCCTTAACGATTGCGAAGCAACACAAGCTTACAAAAAGTGAAATAATTGCGAAACAAAAACAAGCCTTGCGTTACGATGCCTTGATTTTTGTGTTGGATGGTGATCGGAAGTTGTTGCACGAGCGGATTGAAAAGCGTGTGGATACGATGCTTGCACAAGGGCTACAAGCTGAAGTTAAGCGTGCAAGTCAAATTGCATCGTGGACACAATCATCAATGGCAGCCATTGGTGTGAAAGAATGGCAAGCTTATTTTAATGAAACAGCAACGCTAGAAGCAACGATTGAAACAATAAAAACTAAAACCCGGCAGTTTTCTAAAAGACAACGCACGTGGTTTAAGCATCAATTTGATGGAATTTGGTTGGATTTTAACGATTCAGAAGCGTTAGAAGCCACAAAACAAAGGATAAAGTCATGGATAGTGAATTTTCAAGAATAAAATTATTGATTGAACCTCGCCAGTTCGATGCCCTTCGAAACAGCAGTGTTATGGTGATTGGTTGTGGTGGCGTGGGTGCGATGTGCATTGAATCGTTAGCACGCATGGGGGTTGGGAATTTAATTTTAGTTGATCATGATGTCGTGAGTGTTACCAACATCAATCGGCAAGTACATGCCTTGCATCAAACCGTGAATCAAAAAAAGATTGACGTGATGAAGCAACGCGTGCTTGACATTCAACCAAGCTGCCAAGTGATAACGCTCGATATGTTTGTCAATCAAGATAACCTGCATGTTTTGGATGATTATGATGTCGATGTGATTGTGGATGCGATCGATACAGTCACAAGCAAGTTGCTTTGCATTCAGTATGCGCAAGCGCGTGCCATCGATATTGTAAGTTGCATGGGCATGGGCAATCGCATGGATCCAACCAAAGTTCAGGTTGTACCCCTAAGGAAAACAAACACCGATCCATTGGCGAAGGTGATGCGTTATGAATGCCGCAAACGGGGCATTGATGATACGATAATGGTAGTGAGTTCCCTTGAGGTGCCGATTAAACAAAACCGAAGACTGAATGATAGCAAGATTTTAAAAGAGGCACAACCACCAGCCAGCTGCAGTTTTGTGCCGATGGCAGCGGGACTTGCGTGTGGTTATCAAG
>JAAZGU010000229.1 GCA_012511085.1 Erysipelothrix sp.
CCTAAAACTAAATATCCCATCTTTTCTCCTATGGCCGTATTAGCATTATACCCTCTAAAAATACGTCTCACAACCAAATTTCGGCCATATTTTATGAAAACATATAAAAAATCGCGAATATTTAACAAATATCCGCGATTATGTACTCACAATATAAATTGATTTTAGTCAATTATATACTTATCGAAAAGGTATTCAAGCACTTTTTGAGTATGGTTATCAGTGTGATTTGAACCAGTGCCATCGAAAATTATAATTTCACCCCATCGGTGACCTTCCACAAAACCAGCTCTTAAACGTTGGATACTAATGTTGTTTCTATTATTGCTTGAGATAGTAATCGATTGACTTTGATCGAAGTTAAAAGTTCTTTGACCTGTTACTTCATTAACTTCTACATTTAGCCCGTTAGTTACAGCTAATCTATTTGGTTCAACTTCTAATCGATAAATTTCCCAACCTCCGGTACGATAATCATTAAGTGTGAAGTTTGATTGATAGCTTGAAATGGAACTCTGACCATGCAAATTGAATCGTAGTTGATTGTTATCTACAATTGTAACTGCAAACTTATTTGTAGACCGCCCAGGATAAGAATCAAATAGCGTACTGTTTGCGGTTACATCGCCTTCCAACTCTTCAAACTTTAAAGCAAAATAAACAATAATCTTACTTCGCGTACTTATAGAATTCCAATTGTCTACATTTTGATTATTACTGTTTCCACTATTTTCAATACTAATAATTTGATGTTCGTGTTCCTCGTTGCCCACCGTTTCTATCATGACATAAGGTGCTGAATTGGTGTTCTCAATATCTTGATAACTGATATTGTTTGATCCAATATCAGTCCAACGTTTTAACAAGTTGTATTGTGTTGACAACATCACATCGGTGTTTGTCATATCAAGATAGGATGCATCCATATGAATTAGTACTGAATTACCAGCAATTGGAAAACGTGAAATGAAAATGTTATTGCTGAACTTTGATGGCCCAAAATGTCCTTTTTCTCCAACTGGTGTTGTTAATTGTTTTATAAAAGTACCGCCATAATCTGCAATGTTTCCTAAATTTGTAATCGTTTTTCCCGTATAATATGGTATGACTTTTAAATCATCATCAATAATGTCATCTGAAAATCCATGAAATGGAATATAACTTTTTTCAACGCTGTGATACCACTCATACTTTGTATCAATATGATAACTTGTATAGTCTAAAACCATAACGCTTGGTACAACTTCTAAAGTTGTATGACCAATATTAGGATAAGTCACAACCCTACCTGCACCATCATAACCTGTAATGGTAATATCTTCGATAATGGTTGGAACTCTAAAAGGATCTGGCCTTGATTTACTAACAAAAGTGCTTAATGTGAAATTGTTTATATCATTTTCCATAACAAAACCTTCAACGTCACGTTCGTATATTTGGCCTGCAAATAATTTAATCGTGGTTGATGGGTATATTAAATCATCAGTTTCGCCTGTCTTGATTTTACCTTTAGTAACAGCAATTTTTTCCTCAACATCTTCTTGAGCTGCAAATATCTTTTCTGTTAACTCGCTTGTCTTATATGTATTAATAAACACAGTCGAAAACATTGTGTAGAATCCCATCGCAATCAGAGACACAATAAATAATGAAACAACAACTTCTAATAAAGTTAAACCTTTCGTGTTTTTCATTTTAAACCCCCTAATCCCCAATTAATCTAGGTCCTAGATAATGCCATGTATCATTAATAATTGATGTTTTAATTTCAGTAAATGCTAGACCGAGAGCTTGTTGATCATTTGCGTGGAATCGTCGTGTATCATGTACATTCAATGCATTTTGAATTTTATCCATAACAGAAACAGTTACATCTGGACTAAATCCAATTAAGTAATTTGTGTATTCGTCAACGTCACTTAAACCTAAATCTGCAATTCTTTGTATGTAAGCAAGTGCTCGATTATCTTCTCTATTACCATAGCCTCTTACAACACCTCCAAACACAAAATCTTCTCCGGCAAATTCAGAGTAACCTCTTGTGGTAACTGCACGAACTTGATTATGCAATAAATTTAATTCATAACGACCTGTCGAATTGTTTAGACGGGTGCTTCCCGTGTAATATGTAATTCCTTCGATATCGCCATCTTGAATAAAATAACCACCATTTAAAGGATCTGAAATCATAGTATAATTTCTAACTTGTACAGTTTCTAGACAACCTTGCCAAAAAGATCCAGGTCTTGCACAGTAAGATATTGTACTATAATAGTTGTTTCCTCTTTTAACCATTTTATCGGAATAGAAAGTATAAACTCCATCGGTTAAAAGAATGACATAATTTTTAATAATATATTCTTCCAAAATATCGTTACGTTCAGCTTCAATTGCTGCTGTTTTATCATTCAGCATATAGTAAGCTCTTCTCAAACCATCTCCTGTGTTTGTTCCACCTTCACAGCTATTACCTCCACGGCACAATGCAGTAATTTGATTTTTCAAAGTACTTGCATTTGATGATAACTCAAGAAAAGGTTTAGGGTTGTTTGCATGAGTATTAAACTCGATTAAACTTGCAGATATAATAACATCTTCATTATCATTATCGTTAAGTTGGTTTACTAATTCTACAGCCGAATCCTTTAAGCCAGAAATCCGTGTGACTTTTGTACTTGAACCCTTGGAAATTGGTAAATCTTTATCATTCATACTGCCTGAGGTATCAAGTATGAGCGCAATATTAACAAAAACTTTTAAATTACTAAAATTTAAATTATCAGTTCGATAAGCAAGCGCTTTTGCTGGGTGCGCTGCGGAACCATAGTCAACAATTTGTAAAGAATTCAAAGATTCATACCCTGTTAAAATATCAAACCGTTTAATAACACCATGAATCTTTGCAACAAAACTCATTTTAACCGTGTTATCACGATTCATTGGATCATCTTTGAAAAATGTTATATCAAATTCAACATTTTTATATGGACCTACCAAGGTTGTTTCAACATGACTTTTACTTGAATTATCCCAAACATAATTTACAACTCTTGTCTGATCACCAGACAATGCTAAATAATTCCATTCATCATCTAAAAAACTTGAATCTGGAACCGCAAATGCTGCCTTAGATGTGCTCACTAAATGACTAATCTCATCCATAGCATGCCTCACTGATGTTTGTACATCATAATCATCAGATTCTTTATTATAAACTTTATTACCAAAAATCATAAGCCCCCAAACCATCGTTATAACGACACTTATGATTGTCATAGCAACTACTAATTCTAATAATGTAAATCCTTTTTTATTTTTCATGTCCTCACCTCAAGTCCCACGTCGGTAATTCTGGAACAGTCACCCTAAATCTCATAACTACTGTTTTCGATACATTTGTGCCGTTTGCTCTACCGATTGATTTAATAATTACATATCTCAATTCATTTCTAATCTCACTTGTAATTTCAATATCTACTTCACCATTTGGTAAAACAACATTGTCTGTTAAAGGCTCAATCGTAACACTTGCTCCCTTATTAAAATGACTATTAAGTAATGATCTATCATCTTGTAACAAGGCACCATAAGCCAATTCAGCACCAGCGATAGCGACATAATGTGATTGGATTGATTCATTTTGATGCTGTGTTGCTTTTAAGTTGGCTGCAAACAATGTAAAGACCGCCACCCCTAAAAGTGACATGACTAGTAAAACCATAACCGCATATACGATTGCGACTCCTTGTTGATTACCTATTATTCTCTGTTTTTTCGTGGCCATAATATTTTCCTTCATTAGAAAATGTACTTTTCTACAAATAAATTATAAATCAATTGTGATAGTTGTGCAAATAATATAAACTCAATGTTATCAAAAATAGCTTTTTTTGTAATTTTAATCCTTAAATTACTCTGAAAGTGCTTATATTATTAATCATCAATTGAAACTTAGCTCATATTATATAGCATATAACTTTAACTATCATCTACTTTAGTCTCTTATTTATAAGTTGAAATCAATAAAAATCTTTAATATGCGTTGAAAAGTTTCAATGACGTCTTCGCAATCAATAAAATGTTCTTCTTTAAACACATAAATACGGAGCATTGAATGAAAGTTTTGATGAATCGTTTCATTATCTAAATTGTTAAAGTATTCAAATTCATGCACTTTTTTATTATGAGTCATGGCTCCAATTCTACGATTTTGTTCTTCAATTTTTATTTCAATAATTTCTAAAATACTGCCATGGTTCTTCAACAGAACTTCAACGGCATCCGTATTGTATAATTGGAAAACGTCGTACATATGTTTTGATACCTCAATCAACCTATTAGCATCGGTGCCAAGATAATAATCTTCAATAGCGAACAATTTATCAATAAATATTCGTTCCATTGAAATACAACACATTTTAAATGGCTTTACATTATAATAGGTTTTTAACATAAGTTGCTGTTCTATACTCGCATAGGTAAATAAAATAGGTTCAATGACATAGCTTGCAGTTGGTGATGATGTTGTAAACGATGTTGTTTCAACTTTAACTTTTTCTATCCTGTCAAGAGTGTCATCCTTAAATTCATCAATAGCAAACATTGTCTTGTAGGTGTATACCGTCGTCCTGGAACCACTACCAGAAATGTTTCCTAAAGCTAATGGATCTTTTTCTAAGCAATTATATTGTGAAGTTACTCTTTTTAAAGCTGTCTTTTTACTCGTTCTTGTAGGGAATTTCGTGTCATTAAAAGTCAAATCAATATCTTCAGAGAAACGATGAATACTTTTCAATGCTTTATATAGAGCTGTTCCGCCTTTAAAAAAGACATCGTATTCATTCTGAATCTTTGCAATCTCTTGGAGCATCAAAGTTACGTAGTAATCTTTCTCAATAATTTCAGGTAAAATTCTACGATTCTTACTGATCTGAAGTATTAAAACTTGAAATGCTTCAATATCTCTATGAAGTAAATACAAACTCTCCCCCCCTTTGTTTAGCGTGCCATTAAGTCAGTAAGACTATCAAGAACATTCTTATTATAGTGCATCTTAGCTGTTTTCATCAGCTCATGAAAACTCATCTTATTTTTCTTCATATAGGTTTCCAGTTTTTCACCTATACGATCATAAATCAAATGATATTCATTGATTTCTTTAATTGTATCTAAAAGCTGGAAATAAAGGTAGTTGTCATCATTTATTTCAGCAGGTGGTGCATTGACTTCAATTTTTTGATCGAGGAATTGTAAGATTTCTTTTGTATTATATTTGTTTGAAACAATTCGAACCCAGTTTTCAATATTATTAGAAATGCCTATATCGTTTAATACTTTTGTACCAATCCGATAACCTATATGTTTGTCTTTAGAATAATCATAAATATAGGTATCATGAAGTAGCTTCATAAAATTTAAAGGATAATTACCAAACTTCGTTTCCTTTGTTTTATAAAAGACACCGTTTTTTATTTTTTCTAATTTACCTTCTTGAACCAAACGGTTGAGATAAAGACTCATTAATTTTCTAAAGTATGTCAAATCAACTTCCGCTTCATGCGCAAGTTTATAGGTTACATCTTTTAATAATATTGGATCACCATATGCTTGCTCATCTATATACTTTCGCAAGTAATCCATATACACCTTATTTTTTTCAGTCATAATAACACCTCTGTTGACTAAATTATATATATATTGTTGATTTTTGTCAATTTAATCAACATCTGGTAGTATCGCTATTTGCAACGGATAGAAAAAACATCTCAATGTTTGAGATGCTCTTAAAATCGCAATCTATGCAATCAAATGATAATATCTTTTCTAACATGATCATAAATCGGTTTTATTTTGATTTGATCATGAAAGTCATCTGTAAAAGCAAGGGCATTCTCCAATGCCCAACTAGCAAACCCATAACTCAAGCATTTATCAGGAAAAAATGGATTACCGGAATTTTCATAAAATATAGAATAGTTAAATTTCCCATCAAGAAATTCGGTTAATTCAAATTGATCATAATTGATACTCGTGAATGGAGAATGGATTGAATACACTTCAGGGTTATAGTGAATAAGAGCATGCCGAACTTTAATAATAGCTCTTAAGTTTTCATATAATTCTGAATTTTCATCTATTTTATTCTTGTTGATCATTTTCAAAACCCCCTTGTACTTTTCAAGTGTTGACGTATATTTCAACTTACTTTTCTTTTTCGACCACTCTAATTGAATAATATCTCTCGTAATTTTGGGAATATTATTCATTCTTTCTTGATGACTGGCGATATCAAAAAGTATTTCTCTTATTGTGGCTTCCAAAAAGGACACTGTAGCAAATAATGATCCAGTTACAAATGCTTTGTTTCTGGTATCCAAATCAGTTTTTACGTTACCGCTAATATCTGAAATGTTCTGACTTTCTATCTTTTGACTTTCAATAGCTAATAATGACGCGGATTTCAAATGTTGGATTGAAAAATATGTTATGAATCTGAAACTAAACACCTTTTAATACCTCCTCTAAGTCATACTAGATTTTGAATACAATAAATACAAAATGAATAATATCGCATAAAATTTAATGCCTTTGTTATCGTAACTCCGAATACATAAGATTTGAAATTGTTTGTTCTCTAATTAAAAAAAGAGATGAGTTTTCATCTCATCTCTCTTTCATTTTTAAAAGCTCTTCATGTGAGCAACTTCTTTTATAATTTACTTATTCTGTCGAAATTACTGTCCCATCAAATTTAAATGACCCACATTCAACAACAAATGAATCACCAGATGTTAACTCTCCCAAATCCTCAACTACGCATTTAGCATCTGTGACCTTTTTGTTAATCGTGGCAAAATTATCAGATGTTCCAAGTTCAGCTTCATCTTCTAAAGATGCTAATTCGATAGAAATCTCCGAATATAAACTCCTTGCATTTGCTTGATCTTTACTATCTCTCGCTTTTTGAACATAGTTTAGAATAGCTGGAACCAAGATTGCTGCTAGAATTGCTAGAATCAAAATCACAACAATAAGCTCAATCAGTGTAAACCCTTTCTTGTTTCTTAATAATTTTTTCATATTATATATTCTTCTCCTTTTCTTGTCTTAATTTAACTACGTTTAGACATAAATGTCAATATCTCAGATAACCTATTAAATCGTTGTTTTTTTAGGCTATCTTCTGCCAGATAAGCGTTTCAATAACTCTGGGTTACTGCTGATACCTAATGCAGTTTCATAAGTTATCTGACGGCTGTTCATGCGTTGCACAAGACTTGCTTCCATCGTAGTCATCCCCATACGTGTGCTTGTTTGAATCGTCGTTGCGATTTGATAGATCTTGTTTTCGCGAATGAGGTTTGCTATCGCATCATTCATCAACATGATCTCATGAATCGCAATTCGTCCTGAACCATCCGCTTTTGGAACTAAAACCTGAGAGATCGCAGCTTTCAACACCGTTGCAAGTTGGGTTCGAATTTGTGGCTGCTGATGCGTTGGGAAGGAATCGATAATCCGGTCAATGGTATTGGGTGCCCCAATTGTATGCAAGGTGGAGAACACTAAGTGACCTGTTTCGGCCGCTGTGATTGCTAAACTGACAGTTTCATAATCACGCATTTCCCCAACTAGAATAATATCTGGGTCTTCCCGTAAGGCTGAACGGAGTCCGTCCTTAAAGTTTGGCACATCTTTAAAGATTTCCCGTTGATTAATCATTGAATTACGCTGAGTATACACGTATTCAATTGGGTCTTCTAAGGTTAAGATGTGACGTTGACGCCGTTGATTGACATGGTCAATCATAGCTGCCAAAGTGGTTGTTTTACCACTACCTGTCGGACCAGTGACTAGCACCAAACCTCTTGGTAAATCAGCCAAATCTTTGAGAATGACTGGTAAATCCAATTGGTCAATGGTTGGGATATCGTTTTTAAGCAAGCGCATCGCAATCGCAGGGCGATTTTGTTGGCGATACACATTGATTCTGAAACGGTTACCGACCCAATCCGTGTAAGCACTATCAACATCCTTACCAGAATAAAACATCGTCAATTGATCTTCTGAGAGAAAATCCGCAATCCAGTTTAATACTTCTTGGTCCGTTAACTCTGGATACTTCAGTTTCTCTAATAAACCAATACGACGCACAATCGGCACGTTGCCGCTGACTAAATGTACGTCAGAACAATCGTTACGATTTGCATAATCTAATACTTCTGCTAACATGAATTCCCCCTTTCTTACTCAACTGTGTACAGGATTCGTATTGCTTCTTCAAAGGATGTCGTTCCTTTGTCAATTAAATCCAGCACTTCATCTCTCAGCAACCGGACGTTGGTTTCTTTCGCATATTCACGTAACACATCGGTGTTGGCTCCTTTAGAAATTAATTGTTCTAATTGCGAGTCAATGAGCACAATCTCAAAGACTGCGGTTCGCCCGCTGTATCCGGTGTTATTACAATGCTGACAGCCAACAGCTTGGTATGCTTCCTTAACATTGGTGTGCAACAGTAAGTTATCGGCACTTGATATTTCAACTTTTTCTTTGCAGTGTTCACACAACTTCTTAACCAAACGCTGTGAGATTACACATTTCACAGACGATGCAACCAAGAAGGGTTCCACGCCCATATCCACTAAACGGACAACAGTGGATAGTGCATCGTTGGTGTGAATCGTTGATAAGACCAAGTGACCTGTAATCGCGGCTCGAATTGCAATTTCAGCGGTTTCGGTATCACGAATTTCCCCAATCATAATTGTATCGGGGTCTTGCCGTAAAATCGACCGTAAACCACTGGCAAAGGTTAATCCAGCACGGGCATTCACTTGCACTTGCGTGATACTTGGAAATTTACGCTCAATGGGATCTTCAACCGTAACGATTGATTTCTTTGGTGATGCCAATTTCGCAAGCATGGAATACAAGGTGGTTGTTTTACCACTACCGGTCGGACCGGTGACCAAGATAATACCATGCGGTAAACGAATTGCCTTATCAATTAAGGTAATTGTTTCCTCGGATAAACCTAAACTATGTAATTCGTACGTAATGTTACGATCCGCTCCTAATAAACGAATAACAACTTTTTCACCATGGGGCGTTGGGATACTCGAGACCCGCAAGTCCACCGCAATGAAATCGTTTTTCCATTGGAAACCGCCATCTTGAGGCACGCGTTTCTCAGCGATGTTCATGCCACTGATAATTTTAATGCGCGTGGTAATGAGTTGATGCACTTCAGGCGTCAATTCATTATGGATTTGCAGGTCTCCATCAATTCGAAAACGAATCCGGGTTAACTTCTCTTCCGGTTCGATATGAATGTCGGAAGCGTTACGTTGATAAGCTTCCAAAATAAGTGAATTCACAAGCTTAACAATCGGAGCCGAGTCAACCCGCTCGCTTAAATCGATGTCAGCTTCTTGTTCTTTTGTTGTCGGAATATAGCTAGCACTATATTCATCTTTGATGCTGCCCATGATATCTTCAGTTGTCTTTTGGGCATACACACGGTTAATACCTCGCTCAATTTCTGGCAGTGGTGATAAAACCGTATCAATTTCTAAACCCGTTATCATCGCAATATCTTCTAAACAAGCAAAATCAAGGGGATCATTGGTCGCAATCGTTAAGGTGCCTGAACGCAAGTGCATTGGTAAAATCATGTAACGACGTGCCAATTGTTCAGGAACAATATTCACAGCGTCAATTTCCACCATAAAGAGTGGTGAATCAACGTATTCTACGCCCAAGCGCACACCTAATGTTCGTAAGATGTCACGCTCACTCGCAAAGTTTAATTCAGCGATTACTTCCCCCAAGCGCTGTTTAGTTTCTTGTTGCTTAGCTAGGGCTTCATCAAGTTGCGCTTCTGTAATAATTTTTTCTTCTACTAATAGTTGACCAATTGGTATTGCTCTCATAACGTATCCTCCTGATGTTTCTCTTTTCAATCATCATATCTTTGTTATAATGATAATCATAACGAGGTATCACTATGTTAATGATTGGGTTATTTGTATTTATTGTTGGGACGATTTTTGGATCATTTTTCAATGTTGTCATTTATCGACTTCCTAGAAAAGAATCGATTACGACACAAAGGTCGCATTGTCCCCATTGTCAAGCACCGATCAAGGCGCTTGATTTAATTCCACTTGTTAGCTTTGTCCTACTCAAAGGACGCTGTCGTAACTGTCACAGTAAGATATCTTTACGTTATCCACTGGTTGAGTTACTAAGTGGTATCAGCTATCTGCTGATGTATCTACAATTTAAACTAACGATTCCATTTTTTATAGGCATTGCGCTGGCTTCCATTTTAATCATCATCACGATGATTGATCTTGATACGATGGAAATCAACGATCGCTTCCAAGTTGCCATCTTTGTCCTTGCTATAATTTATATATTTACGCAAGACGTTAATATCATGGACCACCTGATTGGATTTTTCATCATCAGTGTCCCCTTCTACATCATCGCCTTAGTAAGCAATGGCTTAGGCGGCGGTGACATTAAACTAATCGCGATGGCCGGTTTGCTGCTTGGCTATCGTGCCACCTTTGTTGCCTTTTTAATTGCGGCAGTCGTCGGTGGCGTTTATGCCATTTACCTTTTAAAGCAAGGCAAGTCCCAAAAGCAAGCAATCGCCTTTGGCCCCTATCTATGTCTTGGAATCTTTTTTGCCTATCTCTATGGTAATCAACTTTTAGACTGGTATTTGTCCCTGTTTATTTAACGGGCTCATCCCAATAACTATCACTACCACCAACATAATCTGAATCAAGCGTCTCATCCCGAGGCGCTTCTTCAATTTTCGCAATCGTGTACACGTCAAAGGCAAATGTAGCTGTTTGATTTTCAAAATTATAATTTGAACCCGTGACAAACACACTGGTACGCCAGTTGGTAATTTCATCTAAGAAAGATTTGTAGTTATTAAAAGTCGACAACACATTGTAGGTGTGGCTTTGCTTCAATAAGATTGAATCGGAAGTTGGAATGAAATCTTCGATTTCTTCCTCTTTCAAATACTCCAGTACTAATTCTTTAATACGATAGGAAGGTTCACTAATCAACACCTGCTTCGCATCTGGTGTTGCAGTTTGAATGGCTCCTAAATTGGCACTGTTAATCCGCATTTTATGCTGATAAGCAAGTGGCAACACGCGCCGCTCATACTGAGCCGCATCAAGTGGATCTTCAATCTTCGCAAACTCATCATTAAGCGCAATCAGTTTATCTTTTTGCTTCTCAATCAAGGTGTCTTGCAAAGCAATCTTTGTTTGAATTTCCTGTTGTTTAAACTGTAAATCGGTGCGCAGTTGCTTATTGTCGGTTATTTTCTGTTGAGTTGGTAAAATGATCAGCATCACAAACACCAACACCAACGCCACTAACACTAAAAAGAAGATTAAAAATTTCTCACGTTTTGATATTGTCATTTTATAATCCTCCCTGCAACACACACTCGATATTGGCATAATAACGATTTTCAGAATCGTTGTAGCTATACCCTGAATAAGATACTTTCTTAAAGTGTTCTGTTCGTTGTAATCTTAAAACATAATTTGAAATGTCTTCAGCTGTCCGACCGGTGATGGCAACATTGACTTTACCGTCTTGATAATCCATGCTTCTAAATTCCACATTCGCAGGGCGACTGTAATTTAAAATGGTAATCGGCACAGAATTGAAGCGCACTGCTTCTTCAAAGACATCGTTGATGCTTTCAACCTCCTGTAACATTTCCTCAATTTGATTGATGTCCTGTTCAAGTTGGTTGATGTAACTGAGTTTTGTTTGAATGTTAGGATCATTGACGTAACTTTCAAGTTCTGTAATGTCCTTTTTTAATAACGCGTTGTCAATCGCAAGTTTGATGCTATAGGCTCCAAAGAGCAGTAACAATACCCCAAGCACAATGAAATAAATCTTGTTGTCAGAATATTGACTTGCCTTTGTTTTATGGAGCTCTTCATAACGAGCAAGTAAATTCATATCTTGTTTTTTCATGATATCACTTCCTCAACATCGACCCAAACACATTGATAAACTGTGTTTGGTGCTCACAATCACCACTGACAAAACTTGGGCGTGCAAATATTTCACACGGTACTAATAGATTATGATTGACGCGTTCTTTCATTTCTTCTAAAACTTCATCTTTACCAAGCAAATAAATCTTGTCGATACCACTTTTGATGCCACGTGTGTAAGAGAACTGAATCATCTTACCGATGTTATCTTCGATGGTATCTAAATATTCTTCTTTTGTTAGTTCTGAATAAGCAATTAAACGCACGTTGCGCGATAAAATATAATTGCCCTGATCAAACAAATACAAACGCAAATGGTTACTACCAATTTCCGTTAAAATCACTTGATCTAATTCATAAATCTCCTTATTCATTTTTACGGTTTTAATCACCGAGTTGGTCGCGGAGTCAATGACAAGCGGTTTAATTCTTAAATGCTTCATGAGTTCAATGTAAGACTCAAGTGCCCGCTCTAAAACGGCGACTGCCAACACCCGCAACGCGGGCTGGCCGTTTTCATCTTCCACTTCTTCCAGCGTGATGTAATCCATGATGTAGTCAGCCGTTAAATTAAGCGTGTCCATCATTTCTGAACGCACAATAAAAGCCAACTTCTTGTGATCAATTTTAGGTGTGATGATTTCACGATAAATGATGGAACTGTTGTTTAAACAAATGTAAGCTTCTCTTTTATCTTGAATGTTAAATTCATCCAGTTTCTGTTCCAATAAAAGCGCAAAGTTATCGAAGTTGTATTCTGTTATCCCCTGTTGATCAATCCAGTCATCATCAAATGCAAAAGAATAAGCTCCCTTGCAAATTACTTCGTTTTTTCTAACTTTTGCTTCCACAAGATTTATCGAACCATTTTTAAATTCAATTCCCAAAGCCATTGTTGATCATCCCCTTTCCAGTTAACCAAGCGTTTCATACATTTGAAAGATTGGTTGAATAATTGCAACGACGATAAAACCAATGATTAATCCGAGCACAACAATCATCACCGGTTCAATCATGGCGATCATGCGTTGAATTGCTGCATCTGCTTCATCGTCAAAATAATCAGCAGTTGTGCTTAAAATATCTCCCAGTGAACCTGCTTCTTCCCCAATGTAAAGCATGGAGCCAAACATGGGATCGAATTCTTGCGTGTTTTCAATCGCCCGTGAAATAAGTTCACCACGACTGACCTCCGCCAGCACATCCACAAAGAGCTCTTCTAAGTATGCGTTGTTTAAAACTTTGCCGGTTGTCTCAATCATATCCAAGGTTTGTACACCGCTTGAATACAAGGACGAAAACGCACGGGCACACCGGGCTGAATACACCGTACGGTTTAACTTCCCAAACACAGGTAACCTGAGTTTGAGTCGATCAACTTCAATACGAATGCTGCGAACTTTAATTAAAAGTCGAACAGCGACAACTAAAACAATTAAAACAATTAAGAGAACCAACCAATTATCAATTAAGAAATGTGAAAAGTTCATGATAATCTGTGTTGTCCATGGAATGTCAGCATCTTCAAACATGCCGGTAATGGTCGGTAAAACAAACATGACAAGCACTAAGACCACAAAAACGGACACAACCGCAAGAATCGCCGGATAGATACTCGCCGAACGAATCTTGCTTGCTAGTTTTTGTTCTTTCTCATAGTGAGTTGCCATGCGGTTTAAGGATTCATCTAAGGTCCCCCCAACCTCACCTGCTGCAACCATGTTGGTCAACAACTCTGGAAACACACCGCGCTGCAGATGCATGGCATCCGACAGTGAATTTCCCTTTTGCACATCTTCATAAATTTGCCTAAAAACTGTCTTACTTTTTTTATCATTTGCTTTGTTTTGTAATAAGTCCAAGGCTTGAATAATCGGAATCCCTGAATTAATCATTGTTCCAAGTTGGCGCGAAAAAATCACAAGGTTTTTTACTTTCAAACGACCTGCCGTCCCTTCACGAACATCGGTCTCTTTAAAATCAACCAAGTATAAGTTTTTCTCTCGAACGTTTCGCTTTAAGTCCTCAACATTTTCGACAGTCATAAACTCACGATTTGTTTTACCCTGTCGATCCATCGTGGTAACAGTAAAGTTCTTCATCCACTCACCCCTTATGAAAAACGATGACCAAATACTTATTATATAGTTATTGTGGCCGGTATTATTGATTTAATTGTAAGCTACTGCGCATTTTTTTACAATATAAATTACTTATTTCACCATAAATAATGAAACTATCAAGCATTTTTAATGAAAACCCATGTTTTTTGTCATGAAAAGGACAAAAAAGCGGACCTCAGTGATTTCACTAAATCCGCCATGTATGCACAAATTCAAAGGCATCCGACTGCAAATATTGATTAATGCGTTTGATGTCATACTTACGCATGTCATTTTTAGGAATATCTTTCACAACGTAATATTGTTTAGGAATGCTCCAATGGTCCAAAACGACCATGACCTTGTTGGTTTTTTCAATGAGATTTTCAAGTTCGTACTTGCGATCAAAGACCAACATGGCACATAAGGTTTCATCCTTATCCACAAAGGCTTTGGCTTCCAAACACCCTGGAATTTTGTAGAGCTCAGACTCGACTTCCAAAGGATTCACAAAGAAACCTTTCACCTTCACCAATTCATCGGCACGATGCGAGAAATACAACTGCCCTAAAGCATCCATGTAACCAATATCATTGGAGTGATAAAACAATTTATCATCGTAGGTTTGAAAGACCTTTTCATTCAGGGTGTCGTTGTTGATGTAGCCGTTCATCAAGGTCTTGCCATGCACTAAAATCTCACCGTATTCATAAGGTTTCGCAAACTCACCGTTTTCCTTTATGATGCGTGCTTCATTACCAATTAAGGGTTTTCCAACACAATGTGGGGTCGTGTCAAAGGACTCGCTAATCGCAACCGCTGCCGTGGATTCGGTCATGCCATAGCCAACCCGCAAACACCCGGGTGAATTATGTTGTTTTAACAAATTATTAAAATCTTCGACCAGTTTCGGTGCGACGGCTTCGCCACCGACAAAAGCATCTTTAATGAATGACAAATCGCTGTTGATGAAAGTTTCATCGTTCAGGAGAATCCGAAACAAATACGGGACCCCCGCAATGTGAGTTGGTTTCTCTTTCAGTAATTCTTTGACCATGGTGTTGCGCTTAATGCGTGGCACCAAAACACAACGCCCGCCTAAAGCCAGCACGCCATGCAAGGTCACTCCTAAACCAAAACCATGGAAGAACGGCAAGACACAATACATGGAATCTTCCCCAATGACTGGGTCAATGTTACTGCGCATTTGAAAGGCTAAGGTGTTGAAAGCTTCACTGCTTAAACCCACCGCTTTTTGCTCACCAGTGGTACCACTTGAAAAAAGCACGACGGCATCCTTGACTTGATCACCCACATCAATGGCTTGCGGGCGACTTGATATCCGATTAAAATGATGTTTTGAAAAGGAACGCATGCCATAACGGGTCTTTAAAAACAACTTTTCAAA
>JAAZGU010000030.1 GCA_012511085.1 Erysipelothrix sp.
ACAATGCTATCGATGCTGCTGCCAGCATGCGACACCATTTTCTTACTATCGTAGCGATCATCAATCGCAGGTTTAAAGGCTAAAATCTTTTGTTTCCCAAACGATAACACATTAATGCGTCGAATCAATTCTTCTGTTTTTCCCGCAAACATACACCCTGATATGACTTCAATAAAACCAGGGCGGTAACTATGATACATCATTCCATTCACCTCTATGTCATTTTATATTATTTACTAGAAAAAAATAAGGGGTTGACCCTTATTTAATTCCATATTTTCGGTTAAATTTCTCAACACGACCTTGTGCTTGCGCAAAACGTTGTTTTCCTGTAAAGAAAGGATGGCAATTTGAACATGTGTCCACTCTGATGTTTGCTTTTGTGGATAATGATTCAAATTCATTACCGCATGCACTGCATGTCACTGTTGTTTTTATTAATTCTGGATGAATTCCTTTTTTCATAATCGTCTCCTTCCGCCTTGAGCCATCTGACCCAAAGTAAGTGCTTATCTAGTTTATCACAGCATGCCTGACTTTGCAATCGTAAAACAACAATTATTTAGGGTAAATCTGCCCGCCAAATACGTGCGCCCAACGCTTGTAATTTGCCATCAATATCATCGTAACCACGATCAATATGATAAACATCATGAATTTCAGTCACACCTTCTGCAATTAAGCCCGCCACCACCAAACTCGCTCCGCACCGCAAATCCGTTGCCGTGACTTTATCGCCGTATAACTTGGTTGGACCTTTGATGATGGCACGTGCGTTACTGACTTCGATGTTAGCGCCCATGCGCTGCAATTCCACCGTATGTTTAAAGCGCTCCGTGTAGATTGTTTCTTTAATCGTTGATTCCCCTTGCGCTAAAGTTAAGAGTGTGGTTAAGGGTTGCTGCAAATCCGTTGGAAAGCCAGGGTAAGGTAAGGTTTTCACATCAATTGGCAGCAAGTCTTTGGTTTCATAAATGGTCACTTGATCAACATCTACTTCCATGTTGACACCCATTTCCTGCAATTTGGATAAAAGTGATTCCAAATGCAAAGGAATAATGTTTTTAATCACCATCTTTTTGGCAATCGCTGCCGCTAGGATAATGAAGGTCCCAGCTTCAATGCGATCGGGAATAATTTCATGGAAGGTACCGTGTAATTTTTCAACGCCATCAATAGTAATGATGTTGGTCCCAGCCCCGCGAATTTCAGCACCCATTTTATTAAGCATGGTTGCCACGTCAATAATTTCAGGTTCTTTGGCCGCATTTTCGATGGTTGTCCTGCCTTGAGCAAACACCGAGGCCATCATGATGTTGATGGTCGCCCCCACGGACGCAACATCCAAGAAAATCTTAGCACCCACCAACTCTTGTGCTTCAATGGTGTAACAACCATGACTATAATCAATTTCGGCACCCAAAGCTTCGAAACCTTTGAGATGCAAATCAATGGGGCGCGGCCCTAAGTAACAGCCACCCGGCATCTTCATGCGCACTTTTTTATATTTTCCTAAAAGCG
>JAAZGU010000230.1 GCA_012511085.1 Erysipelothrix sp.
ACCTTCTTTTCAAGCAATGATGTCGCATAGTCATAACGCGAATAATCTTTTTTCACAGCTGGTTTACTTGCTGGTTTTTTAAGGAGTTTTTCAACTGCTCTCACGGATAAACCATCCTTAACAATCTTTTGCGCAAGTGGCACAATGTCTTGTTCATCGATGAGTGGAATCAAAGGTCGCACATGACCCATGCTTAATTTTTCATTGACAACTAAATCCGCCACTGCTTTTGGTAAACGATTCAAGCGTAAAATATTAGCCACGTGTTCACGTGATTTCCCAACCTTTGTCGCGAGTTGTTCTTGCGTGTAGTTTGAGGCATCCATTAGTTTTTGATAAGCCGCTGCTTCTTCAATCACATTTAAGTTTTCACGTTGAATGTTTTCAATCAAGGACACTTCCATCATTTCATGGTCTGTAAAGTCAACGATGATTGCATCAATTTCTTCTAAATTTATTAATCTTGAAGCTCGGACACGCCTTTCACCAGCAATGAGTTCATAGCCTAAATCACTTTGGCGCACCAAAATGGGCGTTAAAATACCATGTTGTGAAATGGAAGCTGCAAGCTCCTCCAATTTGACGGGATCAAATTCTTTACGCGGTTGGTAAGGGTTGTTGGTGATGGAATCAACAGGAATTTTTACTTTGTCACCAACGTAAATGTCACTGCTGCCACGTTGGATATCATCTAGAACACTTGAAATGTCATCGCCAAAAATAGCTTCTAATCCTTTGCCTAGTCTTGCTTTTTTATCACTCATCGTTTTTCTCCTTCATTGCGTTTCACAAACTCTTTCGCCAAGGCTGCATATGCTTTGGCCCCTTCAGAGCGCACATCGTATTCAAAAATAGATTGTCCCATGGATGGTGCTTCGGTTAATTTGATGTTACGAGGAATCATGGTTTTGTACACACGTTCCTTAAAATATTTACGGACTTCGGATGAAACTTCCACACTTAAACGCGTCCGAATATCAAACATGGTCAATAAAACACCTTCGATGTATAGTTTGCGATTGAATAACTTTTGCACCAAATGAATGGTGGATAGCAACTGCGTTAAGCCTTCCAAAGCATAGTATTCACATTGCACTGGGATGATGACACTATCAGCCGCTGTCAGGGCGTTGGTGTTTAACAAACCTAAAGATGGCGGGCAGTCAATAATAATGTAGTCATAGTCTGCTTTTATGGGATCCAATTTATTCTTTAAAAGGCGTTCACGACCAACTTTGTACTCAACCATTTCAAGATCAGCACCCGCTAAATCAATGGTTGATGGCACCAAATCTAAAGGTGGTAAATGAATCTTTTTCACAACTTGATTTGTGGTGGCATCACCAAGCAACAAATCATAAGCACTTAATTTAAAAGTAGCGCGGTCCGCTCCCACCCCTTGCGTTGTGTTGCCTTGTGGATCAAAATCAATCAACAAGACCTTCTTTTTTAAATAAGCTAGTCCAGCAGCTAAATTAACGCTGGTGGTTGTTTTACCAACTCCGCCTTTTTGATTAGCGACAGCAATGATTTTCCCCATAAAGCCTCCTATTTCTTAATTGAGATTCTATAAACAACCTCATCTTCATAATCCTTTTCTTCTATCTTAACCTTTGTACCAGCTTTTTC
This sequence comes from Erysipelothrix sp., assembly GCA_012511085.1. Lineage (GTDB taxonomy): Bacteria > Bacillota_I > Bacilli_A > Erysipelotrichales > Erysipelotrichaceae > UBA6182. Next base: position 1,630 of record JAAZGU010000230.1, read on the forward strand.
AATCATTGAAACCGCTTGTCGTAACGTGTTTTTCGCAATTCTGATATGACGTGCTAGACCTTTGGTCTTTGGTTTTGATTTTTTAACCTTGTCTTGGTCTAAATTAGAAATGTAACGCTCGGTTTGCGCGACATTGAGTTTACGTTTAATAATTTCATCTAAGATTGCCTCTTGGTGTTCGTGTTGTACTTGTAACAGGGCACGCGCATGCCGCTCCGATATCTCATGGCGGTTAATCGCCACTTGCACGCCCGCTGCAAGTTGCAGCAATCTTATTTTATTGGCAATCGAGGATTGCGACTTACCGACCACCTGCGCAAGTTTTTCTTGCGTCCATCCTTTTAAACGAATCAACTGTACATAGCCATCCGCTTCTTCAATCGGAGATAAATCTTCCCGTTGAATGTTTTCAATGAGCGCAAGTTGCGCAATTTCATGTTCTTTGGCATTCATCACATGACATGGAATGCATGTGTACCCTGCTAGAATCATAGCACGATACCGACGTTCGCCGGCAATAATTTCATAACCTTCCGCTTGCGGATACACCACAATCGGTTGAATCAAACCGTTTTCACGAATCGATTGCGCCAGCTCAAAGAGCGCATCTTGATTAAATTCCTTGCGCGGTTGATAACGATTTGGTTTGATCTGATCAATTGCGATTTCCTTCGCATGCTTCATATTTTTCTCCTAGAGCGGTTGTTTCTTTATTCTACTATAATTACGTGGGTATTGGGATGGTGTTTGTTTTTGTTTACGAATAATAATGTTGGTGCGTTGTGCAAAGCCCTCTTGATCCGGAAGCTTTAAACTATCCACCTGTTCAACATTAGCATGTAAAATTTTAAGTGCCGATTGTGCAGCTTCAAGTTCAAATTGACCATGGGCGCCTTTGAGGGCAATAAACTTCCCATGCACCTTCACCAAAGGGAGGCAGAGCTCACTTAAAATATCCAGGCGCGCAACCGCACGCGAGACGACCACATCATAACTTTCACGCTCTTTTTTTAGAGCTTCGGCCCGTTCATTAATGAGGGTAACGTTCTTAAGATCCAGCAAAGCGACGACATCCGCAAGAAAATTTACACGTTTTGTGGTGGGTTCAATAAGCGTGACATGACTTTCCTCTAGAAAGATTGCTAAAACCAAGCCTGGAAAACCTGCCCCACTACCAACATCCGCGATGTGGGCTTGCTTGTCAATGTGTTTAAGCACCAACATCGAATCTAAAAAGTGCTTAATGAAAATTTCATCCATGTCAACGATTGCTGTCAAATTAACTTTTTTATTATAGGTTACAAGGTAATGTGCATACGCACTTAATTGATTAAATTGGTTGCGACTCACATCAATTTGGTATTGATGGCATAATTGTTGAAATTGTATGTAATCCATAAAGCCTCCGTATGTGAATTATAACAAATTTATATTTTCTAAAAAAGGGGAGCCGGCGATTCATTTGCAATTCCATGGCAACTTAATGGATGCAGCTCGCATAAAAAATGTGACACACGTAAAAATAGTCGTCAATGACGACTATTTTATGCACTTTTTGCTTTGCGTTGCGTTAACACCATCAACAACACTTGAATATCTGCTGGGTTAACACCTGAGATACGCGACGCTTGATCAATGGTTAAGGGTTTGATGTTCATTAACCGTTGTTTGCCTTCCGTTGATAACTGTAAGATGCTGTCATAATCAAAGTTTTCAGGAATCTTCCAGTTTTGTAACACTTTCAAACGGTCGGCTTCTTTTTTAGCTTTTTCGATATAGCCAGCGTATTTCACTTCAATCTCAATTTGATTGATGCTTTCATCATTCAAATCACTTTCTAACAAATATCTAAAATCAAGCAAGTTAATTTTAGGCCGTTTAATTGCCTCAAAAACAGTTAGTCCCGGTTGAATCTTTGGATAGCCACGTGCTTCAAGTAAAGCGTCAGCTTGTTCATCTAAATCAATTCGTATCGTTTTAATATCTTCAAGCAGGGCTTGTTTTTTTGCCTCATTTGCTAAGAAGGCTTCGTAACGATCCTTGGACAACAAACCGACATCGTATCCATACTTACTCAAACGAATTTGGGCGTTATCATGCCGTAACAAGAGTCTGAACTCAGCACGTGATGTCAGCAAACGATAGGGTTCGACCGTACCTTTGTTGATTAAATCATCAATCATAACGCCAATGTAAGCTTCATCGCGCTTTAAAATAAGCGGTTCTTTATCATCCAAGGCCAAAACTGCGTTGATGCTCGCTAATAAACCTAGGCCAGCCGCTTCCTCATAACCGGATGTTCCGATGATTTGACCGGCGCAATACAAGTTTTTAACTTTGCGTGTTTCTAAGGTTAAATAAAGCTGTTTGGGTTCAATCACATCGTATTCAATCGCATACCCGTATTCTGTCACTTCCGCATTTTCTAAACCAGCGACTGTCCGTATCATACGATCTTGCACATCAATCGGTAATGAGCTTGATAAGCCTTGACAATAGGTGGTATCCAACCGTGTAGATTGGGGCTCCAAGAAAATCTGATGCCGTTCTTTATCCGCAAAACGCACGACTTTATCTTCCACCGAAGGACAATAACGGGCCCCCACACCTTCCACCACCCCTGAATACATGCTTGATAAATGCAAGTTCATGTTGATGATTTGATGGGTTTTATCATTGGTATAGGTTAAATAACAAGGGTATTGTTCATCAATGGTATCTGCAGGATTGGTTTCACTACTAAAGAATGTTTTATGTTGATCACCCGGCTGAATGATTGTTTTACTAAAATCAACGCTAGCGGTCTTGACCCGCGGTGGGGTTCCAGTTTTCATCCGCACAATTGAAAATCCCAATTGTTTGAGATGTTCGGAAATGGTAGTTGTCGTTGGTTGGTTTTCAGGACCAATCTCCGTCACATCATCCGAAATCATGATTTTCGATCCCATGTAGGTACCGGTTGTCAAGATTATCTTTTTTCCATAAACGACACTGTCATCCATTAACACGATGCCTTTAGCGATACGATTTTCCACAAGCACGTGCTTCACCATGACTTCTAAAACATCAAGGTTGGGCTGAGCTAGCACCACATCACGCATCATTTCACTGTAGGCGAGTTGATCGGATTGCACACGTAAACTCCGGACGCCGGGTCCTTTGTTTGTGTTTAATAATTTAAACTGCAACGCTGTCTTATCAGCAGTGATGCCCATTTGTCCCCCTAAGGCATCAATTTCACGAACCACAACCCCTTTTGCGGGTCCTCCAATCGATGGATTGCAAGGCATCATGGCAATTTTATCAATAATCAGCGTACAGAGAGCTGTTTTTTTATTCATCTTCGCTGCTGCTAAAGCGGCTTCAACACCAGCGTGGCCGCCACCGACCACAATTACATCATACATACACATCGCTCCTTGTGTTGTTATTTTAGCACAAACACCCTGGTTTCAAAAACACTTTACTTTTTTTCCATGATTGTGTAATTTTACTTGACATTTACTTTAAATGCTATTATTGTATTAGTATAATTAATACACTTAGGAGGTACCATGTTCATTTTAGATTATAAAACTAAAATTCCTATTTATGAACAAATCCAAAGCCAAGTCATTAATTTCATTGCCTTAGGTTTGTTGAAACCAAATCAACAGCTCCCTGCCGTGCGGCAGCTAGCAAGTGATCTTGGGGTCAACCCGAACACGGTCGCCAAGGCATACCAAGAACTTGAAAAACAAGGCTACATTGTGTCACAAACAGGAAGAGGCACCTTCATTAGCGACAGCAAAGCAGCGCTGACATCTCTTAAAAAGGATTACCTCAGCGAATTGAAGGCGTTGCTGGTGAAGATGAAAGCCATCAATGTTCCCATATTAGAAATAAGTGAAGTTGTGAACTCAATCTTTGAAGAAAGGGGAATCCAATGATTAGTTTAGTACAAGTATCAAAACGATTTGATGATGTCCATGTTTTAGACGCGGTCGATTGGACTGTCAAAAAAGGTAGTGTGTTTGGATTAGTTGGACCCAATGGTGCCGGCAAGTCAACCATCTTGCGACTCATCAGTGGTGTCTTAACACCCGATGCAGGCGAGGTATTATTGGATGGTACACCCGTGTTTGATAACCCTGAAAATAAACAACGTATTTTGTTTTTAGCGGATGAACCTTTTTACCTGCATCAAGCAACCATGGATGAGATGAAAGAATTTTATCGAATTTTTTATCCATCTTTCAGCGAAGCAAATTATGAACAATTGTGTAAAAATTTCCCGGTGGCACGTGATAAAAAAATCAACACCTTCTCCAAAGGGATGAAACGGCAAGTTGGTTTAATCTTAGCGCTATCGCTCAACCCGGATGTGTTGTTGTTGGATGAATCCTTTGATGGCCTTGATCCCGTCATGCGTTTGGCACTCAAACGTTTCATCGCAAAAGAATTAGAAACTCGCGACATGACAGTTATTATCTCCTCTCATAACTTACGCGAACTGGAAGACATCTGTGATCAAATCGCACTTATTGATAGTCGCAAAATTGTCATGAGTGGCGATGTCGATAACATTAAAGGTGAATTCCATAAGTTCCAAGTTGGTTACGATACAAGCGTTGATGCATCCATCTTCAATGCCATCAACGTCATTCATCTTGAACAAGTTGGCAACGTGTTTACGATTGTTACCAAAGGCAACATCGAAGCAACCAAACAAGCCATTGCGGATTCAAATCCTGTTTTATTGAATGAACTACCCTTAAATTTAGAAGAAATCTTTGTTTATGAAATGGAGGCTCGTGGTTATGGCAAATCTGTTTAAAACAAAAATCAATTGGCAATACGTCGCTTTTCTGATTAAACGTAACACCAAATTCATGGTTTTAGCGGCAATCGCGATGTTTGCCCTGTACCCACTGAATGTTTTCACAAGTTACATTTTAAGCGGTAGTGGTGAATATGATGTTGCCGTCTTTCTAGTGGGACGCTTTACCTTAACCATGTTACTGGTCTTATCAATCTTTATTGTCCCCTTAAATTTATTCTCTTATTTAAATTCCAAGCGTAATTTGGATGTGTATCATGCACTGCCCATTAAACGTCAAGATTTGTTTTTGTCCGTTTTTGTGAGCGCAATCATCATTATTCTGATTCCTTACACCTTAGTTTATGCGGTCGGTGGCGGCTATGGCTTAGCGGTCATTCCACAAATGGACTTTGTGTTGATGTTGAAGCAGTACGGTTATTCGCTGGTTATGACACTTGCGATTTTAGTTCCAATTTTATTTACCATGATGAACACCGGAACAACCGTGGATGGTTTCTTGTACAGCGGTCTCTTGCATGTGTTCCCAGCTTTAGGTTATGGTGCTTACATCCTCTTTGCGAGTACGACCTTGCTGGGCTTCACACCCAACTCTGACTTGTTGTTTTTACTGTTTTCCACACCCATCTACACCTTGTTTGATTTAAACTTTAATGTGGATCGCATTTATCCCCAAGTGTGGATGACGCTCAGTTACTGGCTTATCTTTTCTGCCATTATGACCTTGGTGGTCATGGTGCTTTATAAACACCGTAAAAGTGAACGCGCGGAAAACCCATTCACGAATAAATGGTATTTCCCAATCTTTACCACGGCTCTGATCATGGTTGTGCAAGTGTTCTTCTACACCTTGTTCTCCAACCTTAGCTATAATCAGCAAGTGGATGCACGCACCTTGATTTTCCCGGTGGTCTTTACTTTGGTTGGCTACATCATCTTGGATGTGATCGCGAATCGAGGATTCAAACATTTCTTTAAAGCCATTGTCAGTTTTGTCATCATTACTGCGGTTACGATTTCATTCTTCTTTGGCATGATTAAAACACGTGGCTTTGGTTACATCACGCATGTTCCAAAATTATCGTCCATTCAAAGTGTTGAGATTCGTATCAACGATAGTGATGGTACCTATGGTTATCCTGATCATTTCCGCTACAGCATGTACTACAATCCACAACATGAGAAAATGACTTTTGATGATCCTAAACAAATCGAAATCATACAAAAGACTCATCAAAATATTTTAAATGAGTACAAGAAAAACAACTATAATTTGAGTGTTTACGATCACTTCGTGGAACCAGACTTTAACCACAAATTGAACATCGTTGACATTAAAATCGTCTACAAGTTAAAAAACAACGCAAAAACGACGCGTAGCTATCAAGCACGTGCGCATTGGATTGAGCCGCTTGAACAACTCATGTCAACGGAGCCGTTCTTCAATTCGCTCAATCATCCTCTGGCTGATTTAGTCAGTGA
>JAAZGU010000031.1 GCA_012511085.1 Erysipelothrix sp.
CTTTGGATGTGAACTCGTTCTTAAAACATGATGTGTTTGGGCGCTACATTATTAAAGTGCTCGATGCAAGCTACATCATGCAACTGAAAGAAGCGCATCAGAGTTTCGTGCTGGATGGTTTTAAAAATGTTAGTGATGCCTTTGGTGGGCACTTGTTAAGCGACTGGGAAAAAGATCGTGAGCTACAATTTGTCGACCATAATAATCATAAAAAAGAATTGCCACAATCGCTCAGTTTTGACATGCGCGGGTTTTTACAAACGACGCCAGATTTGTTGTTTCCAAAAGCAGCTCGTACTGAAGCAAACCTTGAAACGATTAATTACCTTGGTTCTCTCTATGCAATCGATGTGGTGACCATGCGTAAATTTGTCGGTAAAAGCACCCGCTTTCAAGAAGGGACCTTGGACATCCAAAAACTAGAGAGGCTCATTTCTGGTTATATTGATCAACATAAAACAGCGACCAAGAGTCAATATGATCAAGACAGTTATTTGTTTTTCTCAGCCCAGCAACAAGGTAAGCCGCTGGGTGTGCGTGATAAAAAAACAATTGCGTTTTTATATGAACATTATGATTTTGAACAAGTCGTTCAAAATCAGTTAATCGAATTTGTTTTGCAGCGCTTCAAGGGTTCTTTTACCAAGGCCTTGGTGGAACAGATCGCGGATTCATGGGTGCGTGCCAACATTCGCTCGGAAGCTGACGTTAAAAAACACTTAAGTTACACAAGCCCAAAGGCTACGGTTGTCGAAACCCCCGCTTACATGGAGAGTCCGGCACCCCAACAAAAAGAAGATGAAAAACAGCGATTGGCACTTTTAAAGAAATTGAAAAAGGGTGATAAGTGATGGAAAAATTAAACATTAAACCAAACATTCCAAAGGCGGCTTTGGAATATCAAGAAGCCGTAATCAAGATGTTGCTTAACCACCAACGCATTCTTGCGTTTAAAAAAGAATTTAACGTGGACGATGACTTCATCAGACGTCATGCATCACGTTTTAAGCTGTGGCTTGATCAACTTGCCCTCTGTGAAGGGTGTCAAGGTTTGTTTGAATGTCGTCAAGAAAGCCGTGGTTATGTTTTAAATTTAACGGTTGAAAACGGAGTCTTGATAAGTTTGCTTGGCAAATGCAAGTTTTTGTTGGAAGAGGAAGCTGCTCTTGCGCATTTAAATAACTTTCTAATCAATGACATGGGCAGTCAACACTATAAGTTGCGCCTGCAAGATTTTAAGTTGGATCATGAAAGTTTCAATTATTTGAAATTAATTGATTTTGTGCGTTCTTGGCTAGCCAAGCCACAATTTAAAGCCTTGTATTTATACGGTTCGCCCGGTAGTGGCAAAACCTATCTATTGAGTGCCTTGGCAAATGAATTGGCTTTAAAAGACTATAAGGTTGCCTTTGTGCATGTGCCGACCTTTGTGTCCAAGGCCAAACGTTATTTTGATAATTTAGATGGCATGAGCAATTTGATTAATGATGCCATGCATGCCGATGTCTTAATCATGGACGATATTGGCGCCGAAAACATCACCGCATGGTCGCGTGATGAACTGTTGTTTCCTATTTTAAATTATCGGCTTGAAAGTAAAAAGAGCACCTGGTTCACGAGTAATGAGACACTGGATACCTTGCGCTCACAATATGCAATCGATCAAAAAGGGAAGCAGTCAAACACCAAAGCGATTCGTTATATTGAACGCATTAAAGCCAGCAGTGAACCTTTTGAATTGGTGGGCGAAAACCGTCGTAACTTATGATAGAATGAATAAGATTTAAGGAGTAGAGGATGATAAAAAAAATTGGCGTATTGACATCAGGGGGCGATTCACCAGGGATGAACGCGGCGATTCGTGCGGTTGTGCGCAGTGCCTTGTTTCATGACATTGAAGTGATGGGCATCCGTGATGGATACAAGGGCCTGATTAACGATGATATGGTGGCGATGTCGCATGCATCCGTGAGTGATATTTCCGCAAAAGGCGGAACCATCCTAGGTTCAGCACGCTTGGATGCCTTTAAAACATTGGAAACCCAGAAACAAGCCGTTGCCATTTTAAGAAGACGGGGTATTGATGCCTTAATTGTTATCGGTGGTGATGGCACCTACAAGGGCGCCCAAAAATTAAGTGAACTTGGCATGAAATGCATTGGGATTCCAAGCACGATTGATAATGATATCCCAAGCACGGATTTCACCATTGGTTTTGATACCGCTTTAAACACCATCATCGAGAATATTGATAAATTGAGAGATACTTCATCGAGTCATCATCGGTGTTCTGTAATTGAGGTCATGGGCAATAAGTGTGCTGACTTAGCGCTTTATTCAGGAATATCCTGCGGTGCGGAAGTCATTATTACACCGCATGATCCTTACGATGAAGCGGATGTATTAAGGAAGATACAATACTTTGAAAAAACAAAGAAGAAACGGCATGCGATTGTCATCGTGACCGAAAAAATTACCAACGTGCACGAACTCGCCCAAAAGATTAGCGTCACATCCGGCTTTTCCGGTAGAGCAACAATTTTGGGGCACATACAGCGCGGTGGTGCGCCCAGTGCTGCCGATCGCATGATGGCAACAAAACTTGGCGATCACGCCCTGGCGGCCTTACTAGCGCACCAGGACCACCATTGCGTCGGTGTCATTGACAATCAAGTGCAAACTATGTCATTGAACGAAGCATTAGCATTAACAAGAGATAATTATAAACAATTAATTGAGCTGCATGAGCGGATTGTATAGGAGGAACAATGCAAGAAATTAGAAAGACAAAAATCATTTGTACGATTGGACCGGCAAGTGATGATCCAGTCATGATTGAGAATTTAGCACAAGCTGGTATGAACATTTGTCGTTTAAACTTTTCCCATGAAGGGCAAGATGAACATGCACAACGGATTTTAAGAATCCGTGAAGTATCCGATCGCACCGGGTTTAACTTAGCGATTATGATGGATACCCGCGGTCCTGAGATTCGGTGCGGAGAAATAGAAAATGGGGAAGTGGAAGTTTTTAAAAATCAAGAAATTAAAATTTTAAAACGTCCGGTTGTTGGTAACAGCGAACGTTTTTCAATTGCGCCAACGAATGTCTTCGATGATGTCGTTGTCGGCAATCAAATTTTAATCGACGATGGGAAAATAAGTCTCACAATTATTGAAAAAGA
>JAAZGU010000231.1 GCA_012511085.1 Erysipelothrix sp.
GTGATGGTGCAAGTCGTTCAAACATTATTTAATATAATTGCGGATCGCATCGATAAGCGCCGCGTTTAAGGAGAAAGAAATGAAAAGATTAATTATTTTACTGATCAGCATTTTCGTCTTAGTAGGATGCGCACCAAAGGTTGAAGCGGATAAAAAAGAAATTGTGGTGGGCGCATCCCCAACTCCGCATGCCTTGATTTTAGAACAAGCGCAGTCGGAAGTTGAAGCTTTAGGTTACACCCTTAAGATTGTGGAATTTACCGACTTTGTCATGCCTAATACCGTGTTGGATGCCGGTGATTTGGATGCTAACTACTTTCAACATCTACCTTATTTAATTGATTTTAACGAAAAACACGGAACCAATTTAGCTTCTGTGGTTCAAATTCACTTTGAACCTTTGGGCCTGTATGGGGGAAAATCAAATAGTGTGGATGGATTATATCAAGAGGGAATCACCATAGCGATTCCGAATGATCCAAGCAATGAAGCCCGGGCCCTGCGTTTGTTGGAAGATAACGATGTCATTAAGCTGGAGGCGAATATCGAAGATGTGACGCCCCTTAATGTCGTTGATAATCCATACAATGTTGAGTTTGTAGAGATGGAAGCTGCTTTATTGTCACAAGCCCTAGAGGACGTGGACTTTGCGATTATTAACGGTAACTACGCACTCAGTGCGGGGATTACCGAGGGTGTCTTGCTTACGGAAGACATCCAGTCTGATGCCGCGCAAACCTATGCGAATGTGCTGGCGGTGCAAGTTGGAAAAGAAGACGATGAAAAGACAAAAGTTCTGATTGAAGCACTCACTTCGGATAAGATTAAACAGTACATCGATGATACTTTTTATCCAAGTGTCATCACCATGTTTCCATAAAAACTAACGGTCGTAAGACCGTTTTTTTATGTGATATAATTAGATAGGTGATGCAAATGAAAGATGTCGATATGATTAAAAAACAACTGAATCATCGCTCGATTCGTCATTACAAAGACGAACCACTCGATGCGGAAATCATCGATGTGTTGCTGCAGGTGGCAAATGCGAGTGCCACATCCAATGGTTTACAAAGCTACTCCATGATCATCGTCGATGATCCCATCAAGAAAGATAAGTTAGCGGCGATTGCGAGGCAAGACTACGTGCGCGACATTCCATTTTTAGTTTTGTTTGTGGTGGATGCCCATCGCAACACAGCAATTTTAAATCAACACGGTGTTATGGACACGACCTTGGATTCAATGACTGTCTTTTTTCAAGGCTTCAGTGACGCCTTGATTGGTGCCCAAAGCATGGTGAGTGGGGCAGAGGCCCTTGATTTGGGGACCTTGTACATTGGGGGTGTCTTAAATGATCCACAAGCCCTGATCGATATGTTTGCCTTACCGCAGTTGACCATGCCCATCTTAGCCTTAGGAATTGGTCATCCAAAACAAATCCCGGCCATAAAGCCTAAAATGCCGCTAGTAGAGCGGGTTTTTGTCAATGAGTATCAACATCAATCCAACTACAAAGAGGCATTACAAAGCTTTAATGAAGCGCTGAAGGGGTATGTAGACTTGCGTGCTCCCAATCAACCAGGGGTTGACTTTGTGACACGTTTAAAAAAGAAAAATGCATCGGTTAATCAAAAACGCGATGCCATATTATCAGTTATTCAAGCCCAAGGCTTTGATATAAATAATAGAAAGGACGAGATATGAAGTTATTTATAGATACAGCTAATGTTGATGACATTAGAAAAGCAAATGATTTAGGTGTGATCAGTGGGGTGACCACGAATCCTTCGTTGATTGCGAAAGAAAATCGCGACTTTAAAGAAGTCGTGCAGGAAATCACAGCCATCGTTGATGGTCCAATCAGTGCCGAAGTAATCAGTTTAGAAGCGGATGGCATGGTAAAAGAAGCAAAGGAACTCGTTAAGATTCATCCCAACATCGTCATTAAGATACCAATGACCCTGGAAGGGTTAAAAGCGACTAAGGTCTTAAGTGCGCTGGATATTAAAACCAACGTGACGCTTGTCTTTAGTGCCACCCAAGCGCTACTAGCTGCGCGGGCCGGCGCAACCTATGTGTCTCCGTTTTTAGGACGATTGGAGGATATCGGTGAAGATGGGGTGGCCCTGGTCAATGACATCGTTGATATTTTCATGTTGCATGACATCGACACGGAAATTATCGCGGCAAGCATTCGTAACCCTTACCATGTGTTATTGGTAGCGAAAGCGGGTGCCGATATCGCCACGATTCCATATCCCGTGATTGTGAAGATGAGTGAACACAAGTTAACGGATGCTGGCATTGAACGTTTCCTTGCGGATTGGGAAAGTGTGCCAAAATAAAAAAATAACACGCAGCAAGCGCTGCGTGTTTTTTTGTGCTAGTTATTAAACTGGGTAGCGACCTCAATCAAACGTTTGGTTTGCGATTGCACCGCACCCTTGACATCATCAAGCATGTCACCCTCACGGTTGATGGTGACCGAGGTTCCATAAGGGTTACCACCGGCTTGGTAAAAGGCAGGATCTAAGACATCGGGTGTGACCACAAAGGCACCCCA
>JAAZGU010000232.1 GCA_012511085.1 Erysipelothrix sp.
CTATATAATATACTCGATGGAGGTGCGGATGCTTAAAAAACAAGTTTCAAACCAAACCGTTTATTATCACGATTCCCAAAATGATAAGCAGGCGCTTGTGCTTTTGCATGGTTGGGGGCAATCCGGTGAATTAATGATGCCAATCTATGATTATTTTAAGGATCAATATCGTGTCATCAATGTCGATTTTCCTGGTTTTGGACACAGTGAAGCATTGAAACAAACCTGGGGCGTCTACGATTACGCAGCGTGGCTGCATGCTTTTTTAAGTGCATTAAACATTGAAAATCCCATCATCGTGGCCCATTCATTTGGGGCGCGCATTGCCATCGTTTACAGCAATCAGCATGCGGTACAGCAACTCGTGTTAACCGGGGCTGCTGGTATTAAAGATAAACAATCACTCCTTGTCAAAGGAAAGATTGCGACTTATAAGGTGTTAAAACAACTTGTGAAGCTTCCTGGATTGAATCGTTATGAAGACCAACTTAAGAAACATTTTGGGAGCAGCGATTACAAAGAAACAACAGGGTTTAAGCGGTCTTCGTTTGTGAAGATTGTCAATGAAGACTTGAGTGGACTCTTAAAAAACATCAAGGCTTCGACGTTGCTGGTGTGGGGTGAACATGATCAAGCGACACCCTTGTGGATGGCCAAGCACATGGAAAAAACAATTCCTGATGCGGGACTCGTCGTGTTTGAAGGTGATGATCATTATGCGTATTTTCATCAAAGCCAACGCTTTAATTTAATCATTGAAGTGTTTTTTAACGCATTAAAGGAGAACAATTAACATGGATTTCATCAAACTTGTTCCTTATGGTTATGCATTGATGGTGGCGGTGTTGGCATTTATTTTTATGAAGCGTGCTTTGCACATGTTTCAACAAAACCGCTACGAGATGGTACGTTTTATTCCATGGTTAAAGGAACAGTTTTTCAATCAACCCTTCAAAAATGCCTTGGTGCTGTTGCCGTTTTTAAGTTATGCTCTTATTTTTGTGATGCCCTCCCCTGTGTGGCAATGGGTTATTTTATTTGGTGTGACACTGGTGTTAATGGCTATCTTTTATGGCGTTGATTACAAACGAACTTACGTGAAACCCTTGGATGTGACCCATCGCGTTTTACGACAAATATTTGTGTTCTATCTTTTGTTGGTTGGGGTTTTGTTTGTTACAATCAAGCTTAATCACTTGCAGGTTTGGATGGGTTTGTCCATGGTGTTGGTGCCTTTAGTATGGGTGCTGGTCATCATCATGGCTTTGATAACTTATCCTATTGAAGAGCTTGTGAAAAAAGGATACATCGTGTTGGCGAAACAACGGCTTAAAAAACAAAAGAATTTAATTAAGGTTGGGATTACCGGCAGTTATGGTAAGACGACCACCAAGCATATTGTTAACGATGTCTTGTCTGCTAATTATTACACCTTGATGACACCGGCTTCCTATAACACGCCGATGGGGATTACAATTACGATTCGTAATTATCTCAAACCCTTGCATCAAGTCTTTGTATGTGAGATGGGTGCGGATAAAGTCAATGAGATTCGGTTTTTATCCAACATGGTGC
>JAAZGU010000032.1 GCA_012511085.1 Erysipelothrix sp.
ACGTTTTTGATTCTCCAGCGCTGCCTTTACTGAAATAACCCCTTCAATAATCATGCATTCACCTTTCTAATGAAATCACCCGCATCCACAGAAAAAGGAAGTTTAATCTGAATGATTTCCATCGGTTTGTATACACGTTGCACAATCTCACCTTCGCTGTCGATGATGGTTGTCACATCAGCTGTGAAATTCTCATGCTTGGGTCCAAAGATCTCAATGGTGGTGCCAACATCAAAATGATTACGCACCTGCATGGTTGCCATTGACGTTTGCGCATCAAAGCCAAGCACCACACCTAAAAATACTTGCATGACCCCTGCGCCATTGGCTTCGTATAGATGCCCGCCTGCATCAGGAACGCGCTCATAAAAACCGGTGAAAGTTTCACGCCCCTCAGCTTTGGATAATTCATGGTTGACTTGTTCTACCAAATCCGCATGATTCATCGTGTTCATCTTATCAATTAACATACGATAAGCAGATACAACCGTGGCTAGATAGTACTCTGATTTCATGCGTCCTTCTATTTTTAAACTCGCAACCTTGGCTTCTAATAATTCTTTTAGAATTGGCGTTGCATTTAAGTCTTTTGAACTCATTGAAAACAAGGTTGCGGTCTCTTTGAATTTTTGTTGATCTTGGTCATAGACTTCATACTTCCAGCGGCAACTTTGCGCGCAACCACCGCGATTCGCATCGCGATAGGTCATGTAATTGCTGAGGGTGCAACGACCTGAAATATTTGCACACATGCCACCATGAATAAAGACTTCCGTTGGTAAAATTTGCTTTGCATTTATTTGTTGCACATCCACAAGTGAACATTCACGCGCCAACACCACCCGATCAGCACCAAGTTTTTTGTAAAACGTGAGCGCATGGGCGTTGGTGGCTGACAATTGCGTTGATAAATGAATCTCCATGGATTGTGTGACTTCAAGGGCAAGTTTCACAACGTAATATGACGCTACAATAATCGCATCTACCCCAATCTCATCTAAATCAATTAAGTACGCACGTAAGCCTTCTAAATCTTCTTCGTGAAAAATCATGTTGATGGTCACAAACACTTTTTTATGATGGGCATGCGCATAATTGACAGCGTCAATAATATCTTGACGCTGAAAATTGCTGGCACGCGCCCGCAAGGAATACGATTTACCACCAAGATAAACGGCATCCGCACCAAAGTTAACGGCTGTCTTTAAACGTTTTAAATCACCCGCAGGTGCTAGTAGTTCGACTTTATTCATTGACCTGCTCCTTTGTAAGTGATGTGTCTCGATAATGAAGTCCTTTATTGAAAATATGTTGCTTATCGTACTGATGGATGACTTCCAGCATTTGTGCAATGTTGATGCGATCATGAAAATACATGATAACCGCCCCAATTAGCTCATCCTCAATGAAGCTTGGATCAAGCCAACCATACTTTAAGCCCGCCGCTTCCAGTTGTGGTTTTTCCGTTATTAAATCCATAATCGCATGCGTGTACATGGAAAAACCATGCGCATCTTCAAAACCAAGATAGTATTCTTCACGTTTGCTTTCTTTAAAGTAAAAGAGTTTGTTTTTGATAGGTGCCGATACTTTAATTTCATCAAGGTAGTTAGTTAACAAAGGTCGATATGATTTTGACATCACCTGATAACCAAACAGTGGAATCATGATTTGATTTGGTAGTGACTCAATGAGGGCTAACTTTTTCTTTAAGGTCAATTCCCGGGCGGGCATAATCATGCTGGCTCCATGCTCTAATATGACTGCCCCATCTTTGGCATTGGCGATGGTTGTGTCGCTATGGAAATAAACCGGAATTTTATAAGTTTCATTCAAATAAAACATGACCCCAACATCACTAACAATAAAATAATCCGGTGTAAAGATCGCAAGGATATTCGCCACTTCCTTTTCAAAGTGCATAAATTCACTTTCCAAAATCAAGCGATTGATCAATAAACCAAGTTGCGCATTTTCTTTTTTTACACAATCCACAATTGGCTTTAAATCTGTAACTTGGGTGGTATGTTCTAAACCACTCGCTAAAAATGGGGTGCTCACACAAAAGTTGCGCCCACTTTTTGATATAAAATACTCAACTTGGTGTTGATGAAAAACAGGTACAATCACTTCTATCATTAGGCTTCAATAAACTCCTTATATTTGTTTTGAAAAATAAGTGCCAATAAAACTAGCATTACTATCACAATACCACTAATTAATAAAAATACCATTTGATACAACTGCGACCCTTCAAAGGTATGAGGGATCAACTGAAGAATCAAAGCATAAATTTTATCGCCATAATAGATGCCAATCGCAAAAAATGTTTGGTAAATGCCCATACTGATTTCGCGCATATCAACCTCAAAAGGTTGCATGGCAAGCCCAAGCAACACGTTGTATAAAATCCCATAGCCAAAGCCGTTGAATCCATACACTATGAATAATAAGGTTGGATTAGTTTGAGTCGCACTAGCCAAAGCAAAAATTAACACACTCAATAAACCCACATATAAGGTGTTTTTTGTTCCAATTTTATTTTTTAAATACAAGCCGGCAATCACACCAGCCACCAATTGAAAGATTGAAAACATAACATCCAAATATGCCACCAAAATGGTGTTCATTTGTACCAACTCACTGTTGGCATAGGCGACCATGTTGGCTTGGCCCGAAGCAAAACGGATGAAAGAAACGATAATTCCAAACAGGGAAAGCATGATAAAACGTGAATCAAACAAAACCATTTTAAATTTTTTAAAGGTAAAATTACGCTTTTGGACTTTGTTGTCTTTCACAACCATCAAAAATCCAAAGGCCACCAAGGCGATGAGACCACTGACGAGCCACATGATGTTGTAAAGCTTATGAAGATTTTGAGTCAAAATTGATTGAATCGGCGCCACAAGAAATTCCGCTAATAAAGGTGCAATCGACAAAATAGAAACTGAAACAATGGCCTGCTTTTTAGTAAAGGTCTCTGAAAACATCACATTGAACAAAGAAAGAACACTCGCCCCTAATCCCAAAGATAAACTTGATAAAAACATGGTCGTGTAATCGGCTCTAAAATACACACTCAGTGAACTAAGCATAATAAACAACAAAGTAAAACCAATCACTTTTTTACGGGAAGTGAAATAATCGCTTAAAAAGAAGACTGGCAGGCGTCCAAAAAGGGACATTAACCCATAAGCAGCCACAATATTAGCTGCGGCGATGCCATCCAACCCAAGCCCTCCGCTTGCCACTGGATCAAGGGCGTATACTTTGCGATAAGCACGAATTAAGTTAATGCTTGCCCAAAACAAAACCAACAACACAAAAATAAGCAGTTGATACTTACTAAGATTATGCTTTTTATAAATCCAAATTGTTAATCCAACACTTAAACCGATCGTTAATGCATAGATTAATGAATTCAATTCAAATAAAGCCTTAATAAAACTCACGCGCGCTGCCTCTTTCCTATCATGTATAAGTGTAAACGAATTAATTGAGAAAATAAAGTTGAATGTTATAATGTTTTTATGTTGAGGTAACCCAAAATGAAAATAATAGATTTCCGTAGCGATACCGTCACGAGACCAACACTGAAGATGAAAGAAGCTATGTTTCAAGCAGAAGTAGGTGATGATGTGTATCAAGATGACCCGACCGTCATCGAATTAGAAAAACGTGCAGCAAAAATGACTGGTTTTGAAGCTGGACTCTTTGTGGTCAGCGGTACCATGGGCAACCAACTCGCCATCATGTCACAAACCCAACGTGGCGATGAAATGATTATTGGTGAAGATCATCATATTTTAAAATACGAAGTGGGCGCCATGGCAGTGTTATCAAGTGTTGTCGTTAAGAGTGTTCCAGGATTTATTAAGGAACCATCGCAAATCACACAATCAATTCGTGCCACAAACATTCATTTTCCACCAACCACACTGGTGTGTCTCGAAAATGCATTGTCCAATGGTCAAGTGATTCCACCGCAACAAATGCTAACATTAATTCAAACGGCAAAAGCTCATGATCTTGCTGTGCATGTTGATGGTGCGCGCATCTTTAACAGTGCCATCGCGTGTCAGTGTGAAGTGGCTGATTTTGTAAAAGATGCTGACTCCATGATGTTTTGCTTGTCCAAAGGGCTAGCAGCTCCCATTGGTTCCATCTTGGTTGGATCGCAAAAACTTATCGATAAAGCACGAAAAAACCGCAAGATTCTGGGGGGTGGCTGGCGCCAAGCCGGTGTCATTGCAGCCAGTGGCATCGTTGCACTCAACGACATGGTGGAACGCTTAAAGGAAGATCATGACCACGCTCAACACTTGGCAGCCCAATTAAACACGCTTTCTGACCTTTATGTTTTTAAAGATCAACTGGATATCAACATGGTATTCTTCAAATTTAAAAAGGATATTGATCATCAACATTTTGTCGCTGCCGCAAAAGCCAATGGTATTTTAATCAATGGTCCAAATGCCGATGTGTATCGATTAATGACGCATAAAGACATCAACCATGATGATTTAAATCAATGCTTTTCCTTTATCGCTTCTTATATAAAAAACTAGCACATCGTGCTAGTTCAATTTATCTAAGGCTGCTAGAACTTGTTCAACATCGTTCTTCGGACTTACGTTTTCAAAGATTTCTTCAATAATTCCATTTCTTATAACAAACGTGGTACGTGCAATCCCCATGTATTTTTTACCAAATCTATTTTTTTCTACCCATACATGATAGCGCGGAATGACATTCAAGTCCGGGTCGCTTAATAATGTGAAGTTTAAATTATATTTATCACGGAAACGTGCATGACTTTTCACATCATCTTTGCTTACCCCAATGACTTCCACATTCCGTTTTTTAAACTCATCACTATGATCACGATAGGAACAAGCTTGGGTCGTGCATCCGGGGGTATCATCCTTCGGATAGAAATAGAGAACAATGGTTTGATCTTCAAAATCAGACAATGATACAAGCTTACCTTGTTGATCCATTAATGTAAAAGCTGGGGCTTTACTTTGTTTTTCTAACATCTCAACCTCCTGGTTGTATTTTAACAAATATCGTGGTGCCCTCCCACTTAAATGACTTATGTATGGTTGTGTTGCTTTTGTTTTATCAAAGGGATTGATTTGCTATAATGAAGCCATGAGTAATCGAAAAACATTTATCGCGAACCTTCAAAAGCAAGTGCAAGTTATGGGTGTCAGTAAAAACCGAACCTTGGATGAAATCAAGGCATTGCATGAGGATGGCATCACAATCTTTGGCGAAAACCGCGTGCAAGAACTAGAAAAAAAATACAGGGATAATCAACCATGGCAATGGCATTTCATCGGGCATCTCCAAAAAAACAAAGTAAAAAAAGTGCTACCGATGGTTTCCATGATTCATTCGGTGGATTCAATTGCTTTGTTAAAGTTGATTGATAGACATGCGCACCGCCTTAACAAAGTCATGGATATTTTGATTCAAATTAATGTCATTGATGAAACCACAAAGTTTGGATGCCAACTGCATGAACTTGATGAACTTATCAAAGCAACGGAATCATGTGACTTTGTCCATTTAAGGGGCTTCATGACCATGGGACCTACCAATCAAGACCTTGAAGTCACAGCGACCATCTTTCAAAAAACACACACTTTATTTAAACACCATCAAAAAACTCATCCCCACTTGGATACATTATCCATAGGCATGAGTTCTGATTATCAATTGGCACTGCAACATGGGGCGACCATGGTGCGCTTGGGCACCATGTTATTCACTTATTCAAAAAATGCCCAACCACAATAAATAATGATGCTATAAAGTATCGCTGAGTTTTTAAATAATACATCCATAAAGCGTGGAAACGCATTAGTTTGAATCACATTCACATTAACCAACACAATCACAAACATGATCAATGAAATAATCACTTTCTTGACCCATGAACGATTGTGTTTTCTACGATAGGACAAAAACATACCAAACATGAACAAGCCGATGATGGTAATTAAATTATTAATCACCACGTTAATATGTTGTGTAAATATCATGTTTGATACGACAAGTGCTAGCACCGTTGCGATTAGTATCAATAAAGGATTAAGATATTTCATCAATTTATTCATTATTTTTCCTCCAATGCGGCTCATAAATCAAACGTAAAAAGGTTCCGATTATAAACCCTAATGCCGGAGGAATAATCGTTAAACCGATGACCCATGAATGCAAATCCGCGTTATTAATAATTGAATTTAAAATGATTGCCGTTGGATAGTTACTGATGATATAAACAAGCCAAATGTTTCTTTGAATGCCATTGAGACTTAAAAAAAGCACACTCACCCAAATGATGATTAAAATTATTGTAAACAAAAGCGATGCAATCATGATTTTTGCGAATAATTTGTTTTTGTTTTCAGTTGCGATTACAAACAAATATCCACCCAGCGCATACAAAATTGTCGCAAGCGTCATACTTGATGTGATGAGAGGATATAAATTGTTCACTTCATACTGCGATGCAAAAGGATGGCTTGTGCCAAAAACGAGCGCAAAGCCAACCGTGACAAGAATATGCAATAAAACAAGTGATAAATATGTTTTTCTAATTTTTAGCACATTAAGACTCCAAACTGGTCAAATACTTCGCAAATAAAGTAGTACCTTCAACTACTTTCTCATAATCAACGCAAAAAGACAACCTGACATAATCATCGCTCGCATCTGAAAATGCAGCACCTGGCACAACCGCAACTTTATTAGTATGCAACAAGTTGCGCGCAAATTCCCAAGATTTCATTTTCGATTTTGAAATGTTGACAAATAAGTAAAAAGCGCCTTGAGGTTCCACAAAATCAATCTTGTGTTCCTTTAAAATCTTTGCAGCTGCTTCATAGTGTTTTTTATAATGCACTACAACCGGTTTGACATCTTCTTTAAGCGCTTGCATCGCACCGTATTGAATGAAGGGCGCAACGCCTGCTGCCATGTATTGTTGAAACTTAATAGCCTGTTGAATAATCGCTTGGTCGGCCATCATGTATCCAACACGCCAACCCGTCATCGCATAGGGCTTAGAAAACGATTGACAGTAAATAACTTGCTTTTTATAACGTTGATCCTGTACTAAAAACGTTGCCCCCGCATCGAAAACAAGTTGATTGTAAACATCATCGCTAATAACATAAAGCGAATGTTCATCCATGATTTGTTTTAAGGCATTCAAAGATGCCTCGTTGTAAATGACGCCCGTTGGATTGTTGGGTGAATTAATAACGATTGCTTTTGTTTTTGGTGTAATCCGTGCTTTTATTTCCGCATACGATAATTGAAAATGCATCGGTGTCGTATCGATTAAAACTGGCTTACCACCAAAACTTTTAACAATCGGATAATAGGCAACATAGGCAGGTTCAAAAATGATAACCTCATCACCTGGATTTAATACAGCACCCAACGCACTGTAAAGAGCGCCGCTCGCCCCTTGGGTTATAATAACTTCATCAACATGATAATCAATGTTTTGAAGCTCTTTTTCAAACTCAATTATTTTTTCACGCAATACCAACAACCCTTGATAGGGTGGATATTTTGTTTGATGATCCGCCAAGGCTTGGTTTGCTGCATCTTTAATACGCTGGGCCGTCTCAAGCACTGGTTCTCCAATCGTTAACGAAATGGCACCATCAACCTGGGCAGCTTCTTGATTTAATGCACGAATACCACTTGGCTTTTGCCTTTCAATTATTTTATTTAGTTGATGTTTCATGGCGCTCCTTTCGATAAGCTTCCAATGAACGTCTAACATTCAGTGAGAATTGGCATCCACAATAGGTCTGACGGTACATGTTGTGCTTACGCGAAATTTGAATGGATTTACGATAGCCATCATCTTTCTTAAAGTCAGAATAAAAGTACTTCACGTGTGGATAGCTACGTTGGAGTCGCTCTCCAATTTGATTAAGTACCATCGAATTTTTATGACGACTGATAGTCATGACCGTGGTCATGTAATCGTAATTATGTTGAGCTGCATATTGCATGGCTTCTTTCATGCGTAATGCAAAACACATCGTGCAGCGTTTGCCCCCTTCTTTTTCATCAGCACGATGCTTTAATAATTCATAATAAGATTCGTTGTCATAAGCAGGTTGCACAACATCGATAACAACGTTGTTTTCTTTTTTAAACCATTCAACATACTTCAGCAATTCCGCAAAGCGACGTTGATATTCAGCTTCTGGATAGATGTTGTGGTTATTGAAGAACAAGGTTAAATCAAAAAATTCTGATAAATATTCCATCGGATACGTGTTGCAGGGTCCACAACAGGAATGCAAAAGCAACCGTGGTTTATCTTCCATTTTTTGAATTTTCTCAAGTTCTTTAAGTTGTAACTTATAATAAAGTCTTTTATTCATAAAATCACCTGTGTAAAAACATAGCATCTCCAAAAGAGAAGAAGCGATAACGCGCTTTAATCGCAATTTGGTATGCTTCTTTAATTAGTTCCAAACCACCAAAAGCACTAATCATCATTAATAAAGTTGATTTTGGCAGGTGGAAGTTGGTTATGAGCGCATCAACAATTTTAAATTCATAACCTGGATAAATGAAGATTTCGCTCATCCCAGAACTTGGCTTTATTTTACCATATTTTTGTGCAACTGTTTCTAAAGCACGGGCGCTCGTTGTCCCAACACTAATCACGCAGCGTTTTTCATCTTTTGCATTTTGAATGATTGCGGCATCTGCCTTTGATATTTCATAATATTCAGCATGCATTGTATGGTGCTCAATGTCTTCCACTTCCACAGGCTTAAAGGTACCTAATCCAATGTGTAAAGTAACAGTGGCAATCTGTACGCCAGCTGCTTTTATTTCTTCTAATAAAGCATTCGTGAAGTGCAACCCAGCTGTGGGTGCGGCGCTGCTACCAAGTTGCCTGGCATAAATGGTTTGATACCGTGTGAAATCACGCGTTGTTTTTTTAATGTAGGGTGGTAATGGTACAAGACCAATTTTATCGAGCACATCCATCAAAGGGTAATCACTCGCCATCATGAAAACACAAATACCATCATCATGTTTTTCGATACACATACCACTCAAGTAGCGTTCATCAAAAATAACCTTAGTACCAATTTTAACAGCACGTGCATTTTTTACTAAACAATCCCAACGATTTTCATCCATATTTAAAACTAAGATTTCAATCTTCGCCATGGTTTTTTCTTTAAATCCAAACACGCGGGCCGGAATCACCTTCGTGTCATTTAAAACAAGCACATCTCCACATTTCAAATGTTTTGTGATGTCTTCAAAAACTTCATGTTTAATGCTGCCATCCATTACATTAACAGCCATCAACCGTGATTCACTTCTTTTCTCAGCGGGTTCTTGCGCAATGAGTTCTTTCGGCAAATTATAATCAAATTCAACTGTTTTCATTAAAATCCCTTTGCATGTTCATCGTGTAAATTTAACTCATCAAATATTGTTTCTTTAAAATGTTTAAATCGCCCGTTTTCGATGGCAACTCGTGCTTGTTCCGTTAAATGAATGAGATAACGTAAATTGTGAATTGATAACAAGCGCATACCCAAGCCTTCGTTGCTGCGAATTAAATGGCGTAAATAAGCACGTGTGTAATTTTGACATGTGTAACAATCGCACTGATCATCAAGTGGTCCAAAGTCCATTTCATATTGTTTGTTTTTAATATTGACACGCCCCTTAGCTGTCATCGCTGCGCCATGCCGTGCAATGCGGGTTGGTAACACACAGTCAAACATGTCGACACCGTATTCAATACCTGTCAAAATCGCATCCACTGAACCGACTCCCATCAAATACCGTGGTTTATCATGCGGCAAATACATGGTTGAATTTTTAATCATTTCATACATCACTGGTTTTGTTTCACCAACGCTAGTGCCGCCAATTGCATAACCATCAAAGCCAATCGCAACTGTTTGTTTTGCACTGTATTCACGCAAGTCCGGGTATTCACCGCCTTGCACAATTCCAAACAGGGCTTGATCATCACGTTGATGCGCTGCTTTACCACGTTTTGCCCATCGTAAAGTACGCTCGACGCTGTCTTTCATGTATTCGTAAGTAACCGGATAAGCCGGGCATTCATCAAAGCTCATGATGATATCAGCACCTAAGTCATTTTGGATCTGAATTGATTTTTCAGGCGTTAAAAACATCAAATCACCGCTCAGATGATTACGAAATTCAACACCACTTTCAGTAATCTTACGAAAATCACTTAATGAAAAGACTTGAAAGCCACCGCTGTCGGTTAAGATTGGACGATCAACGTTCATGAAACGATGCAAACCGCCCGCTGCTTTAATCACTGCTTCACCGGGACGTAACCACAAGTGATAGGTGTTTGATAAAATAATACCCGCTTTCATCTGTGTCAATTCCTCAGGTGATATAAACTTGACAGTCGCTAATGTCCCGACTGGCATAAACATGGGGGTCTTTACCGTACCATGCCACGTTTTTAATTCACCAACACGCGCTTGAGTCGATTCATCTTTTTTTAATACTTTAAAATTAAATTCAATCATAATCATTCCTTCTTTTGTAAGAAAAGCCGTTTCAACGGCTTACATTTGTTTTAAAGTTTGACCGAAGTTTTCTCCAAAACTTCTGGCAGTCGCTAACTTCTCAGCATCCGGCTTAAATTTAATCGTTAAGCCTTCCACAACTTTCATCTTTAACTGATTCAAACGCTCCGTCAAATGCGGAACCGCTTCACCACTCCATCCAAATGAGCCAAATGCAGATGCTAGTTTGCCTGAGAATTGTGCAGACGTCATTGATGATACAACTTCCCAAATTGGTTTTAAGGCGTCTCTAACGATTGTCGGAGATCCTAATAAAATACCATCCGCTTCAATCAATTTGTCAAAAATTTCTGAAACATCGGTTTCAACCATGTCGAACATTTCTACCGCGATACCTTCCGTTTCAAGCCCTTCTTTAATCGCTTCTGCAAGTGATTTTGTGTAACCATAAGCACTCACATACGGCATAATGACTGTCTTCTTTTCATTTTTAGCAGGCGTTGACCATTCTAAATATTTATTAATAGCTGCCCTAGGATCGGTATCCACAACTGGACCATGCCCGGTTAAAATAAGATCAATCGCCAAGGGTTCTATTTTTTTCATCGTTGTGTAAACAAATGATCTGAAAGGATGCATAATCCCATAATAATATTCCCACATCGCACGATCATAATCTTCTTGATTTTCAACTTTAGATGCAAACAATGGTGCAAAACTGTAATGGGCTCCAAATGAATCACATGAGACTAAAATTTTGTCCTCTTCGATGTATGTGTACATACCATCGGGCCAATGCAGATTGGTTGCTGTGATGAAACGTAGTGTTTTATTTCCGATGGACAGCGTTTCATTTTCACGGATTGCATGTCCTTTAAAAGGTTTGTTAATAATATCGGCTAAAAACTTAATGGATGCGGGTGTGCCATAAACTTCAATGTTTGGATTTTTTTCCAATAAATACTCAAGCGAGCCCGAGTGATCAGGTTCAACGTGATGCACAACCACGACATCAATATCATCATAGTCAACAACTGCGGCTAACTTTTCAAGATACTCATCTTTAAAAACACCTTTCGCTGTATCAAACACAACTGTTTTTTCTGTTCCTTTTAAGACATAGGAATTATAAGTTGTACCTAACTCTGTTTCCAACGTAACGTCGAATATCCGTAAATCTGGGTCAAGCACTCCCACCCATGTAATGTCATCTTGAATTTTAATTGTTTTCATAATCCCTCCAATATTTCGTAGTAATTATACCATAAGACATTTTTATAAGGACTTAAAGCACTTAAGTATTTAATGAAAATGAATGTAAATGAAATCTTTTATGAAAATTGATGAATAATGCTTGAATATGTTTTCAGACTGTGTTATATTATGTTTACAATTTCATTTTACTATTGTCTGAGTTAACTGTTTCGAAATGTAATCTTCCCTCCTTATTTCGACAAACGACTATCCATTATTACTCATATAGTGAAAATTGTTAAAAGAAAGAAGTGAGCAGCACACTTTTTTTCTTTTTGGTAAAATAAGGGTATGGAACATCATATGTACGATAAAATTGTAACTTGGTATGAAATTAATAAACGTGATTTAGAGTTTCGTAAATATAAAGACCCCTATGCAATTTGGGTAAGTGAAATTATGGCACAGCAAACCCAAATCGTTACCATGCTGCCTTATTTCATCGCATGGATGAAAGCTTTTCCAACGATTAAAGATTGTGCAGCAGCTGATGAAATAACCATCCTCAAGCATTGGGAAGGATTAGGTTACTATCGACGTGCACAATTATTGCATCAAGGTTGTCTTTTTATTTGTGAAAATTTTGATGGTGTCTTTCCTGAAAGATTCACAGATATTAAAAAAATCCCAGGGATTGGCGATTACACTGCCGCTGCAATTGCTTCAATTGCATTTAATCAAAAAACTCCAGCGATCGATGGTAATGTTATGCGCGTTGTAAGTCGCGTACTCGCACTTGATGATTACATCGAAAAAACATCCACAAAACAAACAATTAAAAACACCGTCCAAAAATGGATGAGTGGTTGTGAAACATGTGATTTTGGTTCATTTACGCAAGGATTAATGGAGATTGGTGCCTTAGTATGCACACCTAAAAACCCTAACTGTCAAGTATGTCCTCTGCACATGCAGTGTAAAAGTTTTCAGACTAACACGCAAGCGCTCTATCCCAAAAGAAAACCAAGAGCAGCCATCCCAACGCTTCAATTCGCAACTATCCTTTTTATTTATAAGAATAAAATTTTATTTAATCAAGACGATCAAGATGGGCTGATGAAAGGACTTTTCCGATTACCACAAGTCCCATTAGCTTCATTCAAGCTCAACGAAAATTATCAAAAAATGGGAGAACTCAACCATACGTTTTCACATAAAAAATGGAATCTTCATGTTTATCAAACAAAACATTCTGACTCCATCTTTCGTGTTAAAAATGATCGATTCATCCAA
>JAAZGU010000233.1 GCA_012511085.1 Erysipelothrix sp.
CAACATACCATTTTACATACCATGAAACAATCCCTCAAAGCGCCGTTATCGGACTATGAGGATCTTTTTGGAGGTTCACAATGAAACAACAGAAGTCACGTTTTTCCATCTTTTTAATTACAATTGCGGCCATCTTCATCATGATTGGTTTTTTCTATCAGGATGTGACGGATAACATGACCTTGGGTCTTGACTTGCAAGGTGGTTTTGAAATCATGTACGAAGTCAGTCCCCTTGAAGCCGGGGATCAGCTACCCTCGATGGCAGCGGTTGCGCGTTCCGTCTCAAAACGGATTGACGTCTTGGGTGTCAGTGAACCCCAAATTGTAATTGAAGGCGACAATCGCGTGCGTGTGCAGTTGGCAGGCGTTACCGATCAAGAACAAGCGCGTCGTATTATTTCGGCGACCGCGAATCTAACCTTTCGGGATGTCAATGACAACCTCTTAGCCGATGCGACCATTTTAGTGGAAGCCGGTGCCAGTTTAGGTTTTGAAAGCGGGCGTCCGGTGGTGAGTTTAAAGGTTGCTGATCAAGACGCATTCTATGACATGACCAAAAAAGTGTCGGAAATGAGCGCTGGCAACAATTTAATTGTGACCTGGCTTGATTTTGAGGAGGGTGATTCTTATCGTGTCGAACGTGAAAAAGAACCGACCAACCAACAAAAGTACATTTCTGCGGCCACCGTTTCGACGGGGATTCGTGGGGATGCCATCATTCAAGGTAGCTTCAAAGAATCCGAAGCGCGCGAGTTGGCGGATTTAATCAACTCCGGTTCCTTGCCGGTTGTGATGAACGAACTGTATTCAAATGTGGTGAGTGCTGAATTTGGAATGAGCGCCTTTGGCCAAACCATGCGTGCCGGCTTTGTCGGGATTGCCTTGGTCATGCTGGCGATGATTATTGTGTATCGCTTTGCCGGGGTCGTCAGTGCAATCATGCTTTCGCTCTATGTGTTTGTGGTCTTTCTCATCTACAACGGTATGGGTGGTGTCTTTACCTTAAATGGCATCGCAGCTTTAGTGCTGGGGGTCGGGATGACGGTGGATGCCAACATCATTACCTTTGAACGCATTAAAGACCACCTCTATTTAGGGAAGAAATTAAGCACGGCGGTCAAAGAGGGACATCAAATGGCCTTCTGGACCATCTTTGATAGTCAATTTACGACCTTCATTGCGGCTTTAATCATGTATATCTTTGGTACGGGGGCCATCAAAGGCTTTGCGACCATGTTGATTGTGGCCGTGGTGGTAACCATTGTCTTAAACGTGTTCTTTACGAAATATTTATTAAATTTATTGGTGCGCTCACCAAAAGTCATGGAACGCTTTCCACTCTTTAAAATCAAGCCCGAACATGTGCCTGATATCAATAAGGGGGAAAACCAAAAGTACTTTGGTCCTTTCCATGGTGTCGATTTTGTGAGTTTAAATAAAAAACTATTGGTGGGCACGATTGTGATTTTCACAGTGGCCCTTATTTTTGGTGGTATAAATGTTGCGAAAGGCAAGGGGCCGCTGCAGCTTGGAATCGATTTTTCAAGCGGAACCAAGATTACTTTAACCAGCGATCAAGGTTTTGATCGGGGTGTCCTGGCGGATGAGTTTGCGGAGTTTGGCTATACCAATGTCAATATTCAACTTTCAGGAGAGAATATTGCCTATGTGACCACCACACAAACCCAAA
>JAAZGU010000234.1 GCA_012511085.1 Erysipelothrix sp.
CAACATACCATTTTACATACCATGAAACAATCCCTCAAAGCGCCGTTATCGGACTATGAGGATCTTTTTGGAGGTTCACAATGAAACAACAGAAGTCACGTTTTTCCATCTTTTTAATTACAATTGCAGCCATCTTCATCATGATTGGTTTTTTCTTTCAAGATGTAGCGGATAACATGACCTTGGGTCTTGATTTACAAGGTGGTTTTGAAATCATGTACGAAGTCAGTCCCCTTGAAGCCGGGGATCAGCTGCCCTCGATGGCAGCGGTTGCGCGTTCCGTCTCGAAACGGATTGACGTTTTGGGTGTCAGTGAACCCCAAATTGTAATTGAAGGCGACAATCGTGTGCGTGTGCAGTTGGCAGGCGTTACCGATCAAGAACAAGCGCGTCGCATTATTTCCGCGACCGCAAATCTAACTTTTCGGGATGTCAACGATAATCTCTTAGCCGATGCAACCATTTTAGTGGAAGCCGGTGCCAGCTTAGGCTTTGAAAGCGGAAGGCCGGTAGTGAGCTTGAAAGTTGCTGATCAAGACGCATTCTACGACATGACCAAAAAAGTGTCGGAGATGAGCGCCGGCAACAATTTAATTGTGACCTGGCTTGATTTTGAGGAAGGCGATTCTTATCGTGTCGAACGTGAAAAAGAAGCGACCAACCAACAAAAATACATTTCTGCGGCCACCGTTTCGACGGGGATTCGTGGGGATGCCATCATTCAAGGTAGCTTTAAAGAATCCGAAGCGCGCGAGTTGGCGGATTTAATCAATTCCGGTTCTTTACCGGTTGTGATGAATGAGTTGTATTCCAATGTAGTGAGTGCTGAATTTGGAATGAGCGCCTTTGGCCAAACCATGCGTGCCGGCTTTGTCGGGATTGCCTTGGTCATGCTGGCGATGATTATTGTCTACCGCTTTGCCGGAGTCGTCAGTGCGATCATGCTTTCGCTCTATGTGTTTGTGGTCTTTCTCATCTACAACGGCATGGGTGGCGTCTTTACTCTCAATGGGATTGCGGCGCTGGTGCTGGGGGTTGGGATGACGGTGGATGCCAACATCATTACCTTTGAACGCATCAAAGACCATTTATATTTAGGTAAAAAATTAAGCACGGCCGTTAAAGAAGGGCATCAAATGGCCTTTTGGACCATCTTTGATAGTCAATTTACGACCTTCATTGCGGCTTTAATCATGTATATCTTTGGTACGGGAGCCATTAAGGGCTTTGCGACCATGTTGATTGTGACCGTGGTCGTGACCATTGTCTTAAACGTGTTCTTTACGAAATATTTATTAAATTTATTGGTGCGCTCACCAAAAGTCATGGAACGCTTTCCACTCTTTAAAATCAAACCTGAACATGTGCCTGATATTCATAAGGGTGAGAATCAAAAATATTTTGGACCTTTCCATGGCGTTGATTTCATCAGTTTAAATAAAAAGCTATTGGTGGGCACGATTGTAATTTTCGCGGTGGCCCTTATTTTTGGTGGCGTCAATGTTGCGAAAGGCAAGGGTCCGCTGCAGCTTGGAATTGATTTTTCAAGCGGAACCAAGATTACCTTAACCAGCGATCAAGGTTTTGATCGGGGTGTCCTGGCGGATGAGTTTGCGGAGTTTGGCTATACCAATGTCAATATTCAACTTTCAGGAGAGAATATTGCCTATGTGACCACCACACAAACCCAAA